>JAFYIC010000173.1 GCA_017538845.1 Bacillota bacterium
CACCTGATGAATAAGCGAGTCCGCTGGTATAGTCATCCGGATCCGTGAGCGGGTGATCGTCACCATACGGGTCGTTAATGTAGTGGAATAATTTTATGAGTGCCATAAGTGGATTCCAGCCTGTGATCATGAGACATCCGAGGTATACTCCGATAAACAGTGAGAGTATTACTTCCTTAGTCCATACAGCCAGAATGATGGTAAGCAATGGTGGCACGAGCGACCAAAAAGTACCTTCCATAAAAAACCTCCTTTTAAAAAACAGTTTGAAACAGTAGTAAAAACAACCGCGTTCCTTCTTCCGCGGAATGAAATGCGCGTTTTTTGTGCAAAAAGGACGCGCTCAAAACACTACACACATTAAAAATATCAAGTGAAAATGCGAAAATATATTACACAATGGTAGAAAAGGCGTACTACTATAGTAGTATATTTGCCGAAAAGGCGGGTTTCCGGCGTAATACTTCTTCTGCGATATTGATAAACGCGACCTGAAAATGTATAATGACGCGTGTTCGATGAACAAACTGCCACAGACCTGCAAGAACGTTTGCGAAAAGAAAACAGGTGGAGAAAGAATGCTTATACTTTATTTTGCGGCGACTTTTCTGGGCGCTGCCACACTGACTATTTTGCTGATACTCTATATGGGAAGGAAAGACACCTTCCTTCGCTCGATGATACTCAGCATGATTTTCTGCATAGCCATGATCATGATCGATGCGCTTCTGTTTCAGCCCTACGGATTCGAAACGGAAGAAAGCGCCGCAGCTACGATCACGGCTCTGCTGTTTGACATCTCTTTCTACCTGTTTATGTTCTTCTGGATCCTTACAATGAGCAGTATCAACGGAGAAAAAAATCTAATTCCGCCCAAAATACTGCCCTTTGTGTTCGTAGCGTGTTTCACCGTATATGAGATATCGCTGTTTTACGGAGCGTATGATATCAGCCTGGCAGCTACCCTGATTTTTGACGCGATAATGGTGATAAACGGGATATATTTCATCATATGCGGCATGAGAAACAAAGACAGGCATTACGGCAGACGGGTGCTCATCGCTTCCGGCGCGGGGCTGGCGGTATACGGCGGGTGGCTCGTGTATCTGGACCGCATGGCGCACAAAGAACTTACGGGAGGCGCAGTCACAGCATGGCCTCACGACCTTATAGTCTTTCTAATCCTGGCTTTTGAAGTAATAGTGCTTGTATACTTCTTCTACGTGGATCCCCTGGGCATCAAAAAGAAAGATAAATCTGAATCCGTAGACGCCGGTCTCTGGAAAAAATATGATCTGACAGAACGCGAAGAAGAGATAGCCAGACTGATACTGCAGGGTCTGAGCAATCCGCAGATAGCAGAAAAGGCTTTCATTGCAGAAACAACGGTCAAAAAACATCTTACTAACATATATAAAAAGACAGGAACGCAAAGCCGGTACGACCTGATCGTCAAACTGGAGGATAAATAGCGCGCTTCGGTGTGGCAGGTATCAGGCTTCGGTTCACAGACAACAGCAATTAAAAAACAGCTGTGAGAATGATCTCGCAGCTGCTTTTATTATCCGTATTATTCGAATTCTATCGTCCCGGGCGGTTTACCCGTGCAGTCGAACATTACTCTGTTCACATGATCCACCTCGTTCACGATCCTGCTGGTGACCTTGCTGAGGACTTCCCACGGAAGCTGCGCTGCCTCGGCGGTCATGAAGTCTGACGTCTCTACCGCTCTCAGAGCTATGGCATAATCATATGTCCTGAAGTCGCCCATTACTCCAACGGATCTCATGTTGGTCAGGGCTGCAAAGTACTGGCCCAGCGTCCTGTAATACTTTCCGCCGTCGTACTTTTCAACTTCTTCCCTGTAGATGGCGTCCGCGTCCTGAACGATCTTCACCTTTTCTTCGGTGACCTCTCCGATTATTCTGATGGCAAGTCCCGGTCCCGGGAATGGCTGTCTGAATACCAGATGCTCAGGTATGCCAAGCTCCAGTCCGGACTTTCTGACTTCGTCCTTGAACAGCATCCTGAGAGGCTCGATGATCTCCTTGAAATCAACGTGATCCGGAAGTCCTCCCACGTTGTGGTGGGACTTGATCACGGCGCTGTCTCCCAGTCCGCTCTCTATAACGTCCGGATAGATGGTCCCCTGTACCAGGAAATCCACCGCTCCGATCTTCTTTGCTTCTTCTTCGAATACGCGAATGAATTCTTCGCCGATTATCTTTCTCTTCTTTTCCGGTTCGGAAACGCCGGCCAGCTTGTCGTAGAATCTCTGCTGGGCGTTGACCCTGATGAAGTTAAGGTCATACGGTCCTTCCGGTCCGAATACCGCCTCTACTTCGTCGCCTTCGTTCTTTCTCAGAAGACCGTGGTCGACGAACACGCATGTGAGCTGCTTACCGACAGCCTTTGAAAGCATAACCGCTGCGACTGATGAATCGACTCCGCCGCTTAATGCGCAGAGCACTTTGCCGTCTCCCACCTGTTCACGAATACTCTTGACGGTATCCTCAACGAAAGATCCCATCTCCCAGTCGCCGGAGCATCCGCATACGTCTCTTACGAATGTGCGGAGCATCTTCATCCCTTCACGGGTATGCATTACTTCCGGATGGAACTGAGTGGCGTAAAACCCTCTGCTATCATCTTCCATTGCAGCTACCGGGCACACCGGCGTGCTGGCTGTCACTCTGAATCCTGCGGGAGGCTGCGATATGTAGTCGGTGTGGCTCATCCACGCGATGGTCTTTTCGGATACGTCGCCGAAAAGCCTGCCGCTCTTGTCGATGTCCACTTCTGTATGTCCGTACTCGCTGGTGGCTGCGCTTTCCACTTTGCCGCCCAGAGCGTGAGCCATGAGCTGAGCCCCGTAGCATATGCCCAGCGTGGGCACTCCCAGTTCAAAGAGCCTTTCGTCATAGGGAAGGGCCGCTTCACCGTATACGCTGTTTGGACCGCCCGTGAAAATGATGCCCTTCGGCTCTTTTGCCTTTATCTCTTCGATGCTCAGAGTATACGGATGAACTTCCGCATAAACGTTGCATTCTCTTACTCTTCTCGCGATCAGCGGAGTGTACTGTCCTCCGAAATCGAGGACCAGTATGGTTTCATGCTTCATTGCTGTTCCTTTCATTTATGGTCTGTTACCTGTGTTGCTGGTTGTCTCCTTGAGCATTACGTCGTGGGCTCCGCCCTCTACGATGCTGGTTGCGGAAACCAGTGTCAGCTTGGCGTTCTCTCTCAGCTCCTTAAGGCTCAGTACACCGCAGTTGCACATGGTTGATTTCACCTTGTTAAGCGACTGATTCACGTTGTCGCTCAAGTGACCTGCGTACGGTACGTAGGAGTCAACGCCTTCCTCGAATGAAAGCTTCTTGTCGCCGCCCATATCGTAACGCTGCCAGTTCCTTGCTCTGTTGGAACCTTCGCCCCAGTACTCTTTCACGTAGTTGCCGTTGATGTTGAGTTTTGCGCCCGGGCTTTCGTCGAATCTTGCGAAATATCTCCCCAGCATGAGGAAGTCAGCTCCCATTGCCAGGGCAAGTGTCATATGGTAGTCATATACGATACCGCCGTCAGAACAGATGGGTACGTATATTCCCGTCTTTTCAAAGTATTCGTCTCTGGCCTTTGCCACATCCATTACGGCGCTTGCCTGTCCGCGGCCGATACCCTTCTGCTCACGGGTGATGCAGATGCTTCCGCCGCCGATACCTATCTTGACGAAATCAGCGCCCGCTTCAGCCAGGTAATTGAATCCTTCTTTATCTACAACGTTACCTGCTCCGATCTTTACCGAGTCGCCGTATTCCTTTCTTACGAAATCCAGTGTAGTCTTCTGCCATTCCGTAAATCCTTCGCTGGAATCTATACAGAGCACGTCAGCGCCCGCATCTACCAGCGCGGGGATCCTTTCCTCGTAGTCCCTGGTGTTGACTCCGGCTCCCACTACGTAGCGCTTGCCGTCGTCCAGGAGTTCGTTCGGATTGGCTTTATGAGTATCGTAGTCTTTTCTGAATACGAAATAGAGGAGTTTCTGATTGTCATCTATAACAGGAAGCGCGTTGAGCTTGTTGTCCCAGAGCATGTCATTGCATTCTGAAAGGGACGCGCCCTCATCGGCGTATATGAGCTTTTCATAAGGAGTCATGAATTCCGATACTTTCGTATCCATTGACATCCTGCTCACGCGGTAATCCCTGCTCGTAACGAGGCCCAGGAGTTTTCCGTCAGCGGTACCGTCTTCCGTAACAGCCGTAGTCGAATGGCCGGTCCTTTCCTTCAGTTCCAGAAGTTCTCCCAGTGTCTGGTCCGGTCTTATATTGGTGTTGCTGGTCACGAATCCGGCTTTGTGGCTCTTTACTTTCTTTACCATTGCAGCCTGATTCTCAATGGTTTGCGATCCGTATATGAATGAAATGCCGCCTTCCTTTGCCAGGGCTATCGCCATGGTGTCGTCGGAAACAGCCTGCATGACCGCCGATACCAGCGGTATGTTCATCTTGATCGCCGGCTCTTCGCCTTTCTTATACTTGACTACCGGACATTCCAGGCTCACGTTCTCCACCTTGCAGTCCGTTGACGAATAACCCGGCACCAGCAGGTACTCATTGAATGTTCTTGACGGTTCCTTGAAATATTCTGCCATTTGCTCCTCCTTGCCTCTTTCTTTAACCTGTTTTATTAACTAATTATTTTATCTTATATCGCCTGTTTTTACAACGGAGGCAGGCGCATTTCTTTGCCGGATTACTGCTTTTTTATTCGCGGGCAAAGCGCAGGCCTGTGGGGGCGCCTCCGCAGGAGCCCTTTGTATTTTATGCAGGACAGAGCATAGGCCTGTGGGGACGCCTCCGCAGACGCCTGCGTCGAGGACCGCGTTCCTGCAGGTCTGCGCTTTGCCCGCGGAGATAAAAAACGCTGCGCCGGTTTCCCGACACAGCGCCGTACTGTTTCTTTATTCAAAATGGTGTCTGGCTTACATCATTCCGGGCATTCCGCCGCCCATTCCGCCGCCGCCCATAGGTGGCATTGCGGGTTCCTCTGACGGCATGTCCGTTACGCCTGCTTCAGTTGTCAGGAGCATTGCGGATGCTGATGCTGCGTTCTGCAGAGCGGATCTCGTTACCATAGCCGGGTCAACGATACCTGCGTCCATCATGTTCATGTACTGCTCTGTAGCCGCGTTGAAGCCTTCGCCTGCTTCGCTGTTCTTGATCTTGGAAACTACTACGCTTCCTTCGAAGCCTGCGTTCTCGGCGATCTGTCTTACAGGTTCTTCAAGAGCTCTCATTATGATAGCCGCGCCTGTCTTCTCGTCGCCTGCCAGTGACTTGACGTATTTTGCAACTGCCGGGATCGTGTTTGCGAGAGCGACTCCGCCGCCTGCAACGATACCTTCCTCAACTGCTGCCTGTGTAGCGTTGAGTGCGTCCTCGATCCTGAGTTTTCTTTCTTTCAGCTCAGTTTCTGTAGCTGCGCCGACTTTGATTACTGCTACGCCGCCCGACAGTTTGGCAAGTCTTTCCTGATATTTTTCTCTGTCGAAGTCTGAATCAGCTTCAGCCAGCTGCTTCTTGATCTGCTCTACTCTTGATGCGATCTCTTCTTTTGCGCCTGCGCCGTCAACGATGACTGTGTTGTCCTCGTCGACTTTTACTGTTGAGGCTGCTCCAAGAACGTCTGTGGTGATTTCCTTAAGATCGTATCCTGCTTCTTCCGAAATAACTGTTCCGCCTGTGAGTACGGCGATATCTCTCATGAGAGCCTTTCTTCTCTCGCCGTATCCCGGGGCCTTTACAGCAACGCAGTCGAACGTTCCTCTGATCTTGTTGAGTACCAGCGTAGCAAGAGCTTCGCCTTCGATGTCCTCAGCAACGATGAGAAGTTTCCTGTTCTGCTGAACTACCTGTTCCAGAAGCGGAAGGAGTTCCTGGATATTTGAGATCTTCTTATCTGTCAGGAGGATGTACGGGTTGTCCAGTACAGCTTCCATCTTGTCTGTATCGCTTACCATGTATGCGGACAGATAACCTCTGTCGAACTGCATACCTTCAACTACCTCAAGAGTAGTTCCCATTGACTTGGATTCTTCTACTGTGATGACTCCGTCGCTGCCGACCTTTTCCATGGCCTCCGCGATCAGGTTGCCGATCTCTTCGTCAGCCGCTGAAACGGACGCTACCTGAGCGATGCTATCTTTGTTGTCAACGTCCTTGGCGTTCTTTGCGATCTCGTCAACTGCGATCTCTACAGCACCCTGGATGCCCTTCTTCAGGATCATCGGGTTAGCGCCTGCCGCCACGTTCTTGAATCCTTCTTTGATGATTATCTGAGCCAGAAGTGTGGCTGTTGTGGTTCCGTCGCCGGCTACGTCGTTAGTCTTTGTAGCGACTTCTTTTACCAGCTGGGCTCCCATATTCTCAACTGCATCATCCAGTTCTATTTCTTTTGCGATGGTCACACCGTCATTTGTGATGAGAGGAGCTCCGAACTTCTTCTCGAGAAGTACGTTTCTTCCCTTAGGTCCCAGTGTGATCTTTACTGTATCAGCAAGCTTGTCCACGCCTGCCATCAGTTTTTTTCTGGCTTCCTCGCCATAGTGTAATTCTTTTGCCATTTTATATTCCTCCCTTTAGTCAATCGTTGCGTATATATCTCTCTGGGTGAGAATTATGTACTGCTCGCCCTCATACTTGATCTCCAGACCGCCGTACTGTGAGAAGATAACTCTGTCGCCGGGTTTTACTGTTACCGGATGATCTTTTTCTCCCGGTCCTACAGCAACTACTTCCGCGATCTGAGGCTTTTCCTTGCTCTGTGAAGTGAGGATGATACCGCTTTCTGTCTTTTCCTCAGCTTCCTCTCTTTTGATAACGATCCTGTCGCCAAGTGGTTTGATTCCAAAACTCATAACTATCTCTCCTTTGCCTGATTTATATTTTGATTACAATCAATCTGTTTTTGTTATTAGCACTCATTCCCTTTGAGTGCTAACTATAATATAAAACTAATCCCCTGTTGTGTCAAGGGATTTTGAGCATTTATATTCATTTTTGAAAGCCTGAAATTCCGCGGGCTTATCCGCGTCCCGAATCGCCCCGGGAACGGGCGAAATAGAACAGATACTGCTGGGCTATACCGCCCCATTTTCCATAGGTTTTCCCGGCGAAATCAGCCATGGCCGAAAGATCGTTTTCCGGGTATCCGTAAAGGTCTGACATGACCCTCTTCATCCACACGTCTATGGGAAATCTGTCGTATTTTGAAAGGCCGAAAAGCAGGATGCAGTTGGCCACTTTGGGTCCTACTCCCGCAAGTTCCGATATGTATTCAAAAGCCTCTTCAGATGAGACTTCTTCAGAAGCAAGTTCGTTCAGTCTGCGGCATTTGTCCTCCGCCAGGACCTTCGCCGTTTCGATGATGTACTTTGCCCTGTATCCCAGCCGGCAGCAGCCAAGATCTGTTTCTTCAAGCTGCGCCAGTTTTCCGGCTGAAGGCAGCGAGAAAAAAGTCCTGCCTCTGAACTCTCCGATCTTATCGCCGAAATTTGCCGCAACAGACTCTATGCATTTTTTGATCCTGGGGATGTTGTTGTTCTGGGAAATTATAAAAGAAAGGGCTGTTTCCCACGGGTCCTGTTTCAGTATCCTGATGCCATACCCGCAGCGGGTGGCTTCTTCGATGACCGGATCTCTTTCGGCCAGTTCTTTCTTGATCGCGCCGTAATCTCTGTCCAGGTCGAAGTAGGAACGCCAAAGTGCCTCCGTCTCAGTGTCGTCTGCGCTTTCAATAACGAGTCTGCCCGGGCCTGCGTCATCCCCCGGATCCGCGCCGCCGTAAGGTTCAAAGCGGACATTGGTCATCCGGTCAAAGGCCGTGCCGGTCCAGCTCCCGTCCTCTTCTTTTTCGAAACGGAAACACTGACCGCAGTCGAATATATGATCTGTATTGAAATCTTTTACGTTTTCTATAACTACTGCCACTGTCTTATCCCTGTCTGAAATGCCCCGTTGTTTATACCAGTTCTGTGATAGTCACGTTCAGGCTGTCCACGTTGAAAGCTGTCATGGATTCTATCCTGGCCGTACAACGCTCCTGCAGTCTTGCCGCTGCCTGGATCACGTCAAATCCCGTGTTCATCTCAACGGCAACGTTTATATCTATACCTGTCGGCGAATCATATGCTCCCACCTTTGTCACTTCCGCGACAGCCGGGGAATTTATAGCAATGTAGCGGACTATATCGGCTATGACTTTGTCCGAAATGATGTAGTCTCCCTTGTAGCTGTAGGTGGGGCGTACCACGGATTTTTCCGAATCACGTCCGCCTCCGAATCCTTTTATGATCTGCAGCGGGTCCATGAAATATCCGGAGAACTGTTTCTTCAGCTGGAAAGAAGGCGCCGGGATCAGGTGCTTGCCCTGTCCCACTCTCTGCTTCCTGGCTATGGCTCTTTCTTCCTTTGTGGTGATGTCTTCTATGTGTATGAATTCCGAAATAGCAGGCAGATCCAGCCTGGCCGCTATGCGTTCTGCCATCTTGTCCGACGTCCCGATGATAAGTATCCGCTCCGGGTCGGCCTCTTTTATCTTCGCCGCCACTTCATCCCTGATTTTCTGGTCGTTAAAAAGCGCCATCTTCGTAGCCCCGATCTTGGTCGGAGCCGTCTTGGCGGAAGAGCCTGCGGCCACACGGTAGTTCAGAATGAACAGTCCGTCATCTATTATGGCCCATATTTTTAATTGCCGGCACAGGTCCATTGCTTTGTAGCTTTTTCCCGTCCCGCTTCTTCCTGTCAGCGCGTAAACTTTCATCTTGAATTCACATATATCCGGTGTTATAATCTACTTGATTGTTCACGGATAATACCGTTAATATAACTTTTATAAGGAGGTTTCACAATGGCTTATAAGATCGACGACAGCTGCATTGCTTGCGGAGCTTGCACATCAGAATGTCCTGTAGACGCTATCTCAGAAGGAGACGGCATCTTCGTAATTGACGAAAGCACATGCATCGACTGTGGCGCTTGCGCTGGTGCTTGCCCGGTTGACGCTCCAAAACAGGTTTAATCTGATTGATTAAAAATCAAAATCAATAGCCGTTTCTTCGGAAACGGCTATTTATTTTTTTTGCTATTTGTCTTTTTTGCCCTGCTCCTTGCTCTGCTTGTTCATGTGATAGGCAAGAGCGTGCAGGCTGTCGCTGATATGCACGTTTTCCAGCGCCACGTAATCGGGCACTTCAAGGTCTACCGGCGCAAAATTCCATATGCCTCTGACTCCGGCGAAACACAGTTTGTCCGCTACCTCCTGAGCCACCTCTTTCGGTGTGCATATGATGCCGATATCTATATCGTTTTCCTCGACGTATTCAACTATAT
Source organism: Bacillota bacterium (assembly GCA_017538845.1). Taxonomy (GTDB): domain Bacteria; phylum Bacillota; class Clostridia; order Peptostreptococcales; family Anaerovoracaceae; genus RGIG7111. Next base: position 9,390 of record JAFYIC010000173.1, read on the forward strand.
GATCATAGTCCCGGACTTCGACTCCGTTTATTGAGTTGCCGATGATGGCCGGCGATACTTCGAAGATAGTGTCAATGATGAATCCTGTCTTGTAATAGGACGTGTAGTTGGCTATGGCTCTTCCCAGATTGCCGACTCCGACTACTACCATCTTGTAGTGCTTGTCCAGTCCCAGTATGGCGCTTATTTCATTATAAAGACCGTCTACGTTGTAGCCGTAGCCCTGCTGCCCGAATCCGCCGAAGCTGTTCAGGTCCTGTCTTATCTGTGATGCCGTATATCCTATGAGCCTGCTGAATTCACGGGAAGAAATCTTGTCGACTCCCTTTTTCTGGAGCTCTCTCAGATATCTTCTGTAACGCGGCAGCCTCTTGATCACGGCGTTGGATATTTTCGCGTCCTTTTTCATTGCTGTTCCTTCCGATCGGTAAACGGCTCTTCTTAAGCCGCTTTTGAGTATGGAAAACCCGTCTTGCATAGACGGGTCTTACATTCAGAACTATTTGCTGATGTGATCTTCAACATATTTTACTATGTCATTCACAGTCTGGAATTTTTCGGCTTCTTCATCCGGTATCTCTATATCATATTCCTCCTCGAGAGCCATGATTATCTCTACCGCATCCAGTGAATCAGCTTCAAGATCTTTCATAAGGTTTGTGTCAAGATTGATGATACTCTCGTCTATGCTGAGCTGTTCAGCAATTATCGCCTTTAATTTATCAAAAACCATATTTCCCTCCGTCTTTATCCTTTCTGTCTAACATGCATATATTATAATCAAGTAAATAACTCAATGCAACACTATTCTTGCACAAACAGCCCATGTGCGCCGTGACTTCTCCCGTCCGTAATGAACGTCCCTGCCGCGCCCCGGGTCTCAGACTTCCTGCAGCTCGACCCATTTTTCATAGCATTCGTCAAGCTGTTCCTTGTTCTTCTCCAGCCTGCTGCTTATTTCGGAAAGTTTTGCCCCGTCGGCCGCTACTTCCGGTTTTTCAAGTTCCGCCGCAAGTTCACGGGCTTCATCCTCCAGCCTTTCTATCTCCGCCTCGACGCTCTCTTTCTTTCTTCTGAGTCTCCGCTCTTCGGCTTCTTTTTCCTTCTTCAGTCTCCGCTCCTCTGCCGAATTAAGAGGCGCTCCGCCTGAAGCCGGATCATCTGCTTTCGGCCCGGTCTGTTCTCTGCCGGATGCTTCTTTCCTCATGTTGTCCAGGTAGGCCTTGCCGGACATCTTCATCTTCTGCTTCTTTTCTTCGTAGTAGTCATATTTGCCCAGATACTCGGTGACACCGTCCCTTCCCAGTTCAAGGATCCTGGTCGGTATCTTGTTCAGGAAATACCTGTCGTGGGAAACCACTATAATGGCTCCCGGAAAGTCCATGAGGGCGTCCTCGAAAACTTCCTTTGAATTGATATCCAGGTGGTTGGTGGGCTCGTCCATTATCAGCACGTTGGCTCCGGAAAGCATCAGCTTCACCAACGCCAGCCTTGCTTTTTCGCCGCCGCTCAGGTCATCCACCTTAAGGAAAACCGTATCGTCTGTGAAAAGGAATCTGCCCAGTATGGACCGCATCTCCGTATCCGAATAAAGCCTGAAGGATTCCTGCAGTTCCTCAAGCAGGGTATTGCTTCCCGTCATCCTCTCCTGGGACTGGTCGTAGTATCCCGGCTCCACATTGTGACCTTTTTTGATGTATCCGCTGTCGGGCTTCAACTCTTCTGTCAGTATCCGCAGCAGGGTGGTCTTTCCGATACCGTTGGGGCCTACGATACAGATTCTTTCGCCCCGTTTTATATCCAGATTCACGTGTTCAAAAAGCTGCTTCCTGTTGGAACCGTAGCCGAATCCCTTGGAAACATCCTCTGCATAGTACACGTCGTTTCCGCTCTTGAAATCCTCTTTGAAAAAGATCTTCATCTTCTTCTGCATGCCGTCGGGACGTTCCACCCGCTCGACAGCTTCCAGCCGCTTTTCCCTGGAAAGGGCCCTCTTGGCGAATTTCTCCGTGCCCCGCTGTTTCATCAGGCGGATCATGTCTTCTTGTCTTCTGATTTCCGCCTGCTGCTTGGTGTATTTCCTCAGCTGTTCTTCCCTCAGCTGCCTTTTCTTTTCCGCGTAAGCGGTGTAGCCGCCGTCATATATGTGAAGTTTGTGGTTTTCTATCTCGAATATCCTGTTCACCGTGCTGTCCAGGAAGTATCTGTCATGGGAAACAATGAGCATGGTCCCTGAGTACGACTTCAGATACTGCTCAAGCCATTTCAGCGTGCCGATGTCAAGATGGTTGGTAGGCTCATCCAGGAAAAGCACGTCCGGTTTTTCCAGAAGCAGACAGGCCAGCGCAAGTCTGGTCCGCTCGCCGCCGCTTAAGGTATCTATCTTCTTGTCGTAAAAGCTTTCGTCGAAGGCCATGCTGCGGAGTATTCCGGTGATCTGGCCTTTGTAACTGTAGCCGCCTCTGTCTCTGAAGGCCTCTCCGACTCCCTGCATTCTTATCATCAGATCCTCAGCCTCATCGTAGCGTCCCTCATCGCTTAAGATGCCTATCTGCTCGCTGAGCCGCCCCATCTCTGACTCCAGCTCTCTGAGATCGGAAAAGATGTTCGTCACTTCCTCGATCACCGTGTTTTCGGAGCTGAATCTGTAGTTCTGCCTCAGATATCCGATGGTAATACCCGATGGCACAAAAAAATCACCTGCGTCGGCTTCCATTTCGCCTGCAAGTATTCTCAGAAGCGTGGTCTTTCCCGCGCCGTTGATTCCGATGACGCCTATCCGGTCTCCTTCGTTGACGTGAAAGGACACCCCGTCCAGTATCACGTCATCGCCGTATGCTTTTGTCAGTCCTTTTGCGCTTATTATCATTCTTCTATGCTTCTTCTATATCAAGTCTTGCGTATGCGTCCATGTCAAGACCGTCCATATGCCCCTTCATTGCCATGTTATATGCCGCGCAGCCTATCATCGCAGCGTTGTCAGTGCAGAGTATCGGAGACGGCACGTAAAGCTTTATCCCTTTTTCTGCGCAGGATGCTTCCATCATTTCACGAAGCCTTGAGTTGGCTGCCACTCCGCCGGCCATTATTATCTTGTCTTCCCCGGCGTCTGCCGCCGCGCCTACAGCCTTGGTCACAATAACGGCAAGCACCGCCTGCTGGAAACCCGCAGCCACGTCCGCCGTGTTCACCGGCCGGCCTGCCTGCTTTTCCGTATTCATATAGTTCAGAACGGCCGTCTTGATTCCGCTGAAACTGAAATCAAGACTTCCTTTTTCAAGGAAAACACGCTTGAAGGCTACCGCATCCGGGTCTCCTTCCTTAGCCAGTTTATCTATGAGCGGCCCGCCGGGATAACCCAGTCCGATCACCCGTGCCACCTTGTCGAAAGCTTCGCCTGCCGCATCGTCCCTGGTGCTGCCCAGCACTTTATATGAATCATAGTCTTCGACTCTGACGATCTCTGTATGCCCGCCGGATACCACGAGAGCCATGAAAGGCGGTTCAAGATCCGGGTTCTCCACGTAAGCCGCGCTGATGTGTCCCTGTATGTGATGAACGCCGATCAGCGGTTTCCCCCACGCAAGAGAAAGGGCTTTCGCCGTTGCTATTCCTATAAGGAGCGCGCCTACAAGACCCGGCCCTTTGGTCACGCCGATCAGGTCTATCTCCTCCGGTGTCACGTCCGCTTCTTCAAGAGCCATGTCCACCACGTGATTAACGTTGGTGAGATGATGCCTTGAAGCTATCTCCGGCACTACGCCGCCGAATGCCTTGTGTATGTCTATCTGGGACGAGATGATATTGGACAGCATAACACGGCCGTCGGCCATTACGGCTGCCGCGGTCTCGTCACAGCTTGATTCGATTGCGAGAGTTATATGCCTTCCGTCCTTCATTTTTCTCTTCTCCACATGATCAGGGCGTCTTCCCCGTTATCCTGATAATATCCTTTTCTTATGCCTTCCTTTTTGAATCCGAATTTTTCGTAAAGCCCGATAGCCGTCCGGTTGGAGACCCTGACTTCAAGGGTGAATTCCTTTATTCCCATCTTCCGGGCGTCATCTGTCAGCTTCTTTATTATTTCCGCACCTATGCCGCGTCCTCTGTACTCCGGAGCCACAGCCACGTTATTGATGTGACCTTCTCCGGCTACCCGCCAGAGGCCTGCGAATCCGGCCATCTTACCATCGATTTCCGCTACTGCGTAATCCATGTCCGGGTTTTCCTCTATCTCGCGTCTGAACATGTCTTCGCTGTTGGGCCTTGCAAAGCTCCTGTTTTCTATATCCACCATGGCGGGGATGTCCGCGCCCGATGCGTATCTCAGGGTAAGACCCGCCGGTTTTCCGGCGCTTTCCGCCTTCAGCTTATCCTCCAGTTTCTTCTGCGCCTCGGCTTTGCGCATATATTCCGGCTCGAGCCGGTCGTATCTGAGGCCTGTTCTTCCCGTGTAAAATTCGGGATCGTTCTTCATCCGAAGGGCCATGCGCGCAACTCCCGAAGCCCTCTGATCCTTGGTGCTGAAACTTACTTCAACGCCTTCCTCCGTGGCCCATATATCTATCTTCTCCCCGTAAACAGCGGTGCCGTCGCCGATAAATCTGAATTTTTCACCTCTGAGCATGGAAAGGAATTCATCGAGGTCATATGCTCCCGCTTCAACTATCTCTGCTCCGCCCCTGTATGCTCCGCCATATATCTGATTCCTGCGGGCATTGAAAACAGGACACACGACGGTGTCATCGTCTGCCTCTTCGTCTGCGCCGAAAGCATGAAGGGTGGGAACCGAGATCAGCGGCTTGTCCAGCGCCTGCCCCAGCGCCCGGGCTGTAGTCACGCCTATTCTGATGCCGGTGAAAGAGCCGGGTCCCGCGGACACGGCGATGTCGGATATCTGATCCCAGCCGGAGTTTTTCATGAGCTTTTCGATCATGGGCGTCAGACTCTGGAGATGCTTAAGTTCGCCCTCCGAAACAAGTTCGCTGACGTTTCCGTTTCCATCTATGAGGGCGGCCGAACAGTGGGGCCCTGTTGTTTCGATGGCTAAAATGAACATGTATATATCCTTTCCTCCGGCGCCTTTCCGTACTCGATGTGTATGCGCAGGGCGTCCTCCGGGATCAGCTCGTCTATCAGATCCGCCCATTCGACCACGCATACGCCGTCGCCGTAGAAATACTCCTCGTATCCTATCTCAAAGAGTTCCTCTTCGTCGTTTACTCTGTACACATCAAAATGATACAGAGGCAGTCTTCCGCTTCTGTATTCCTGTATTATCGTGAAAGTCGGGCTGGTCACAGTCTCAGTGACCCCCAGTCCTTCCGCTATGTATTTTGTCAAGGCTGTCTTGCCGGTCCCCAGGTCTCCCGAAAGGGCCACAAGACTGCCTTTTTCCAGCTTCTTCGCCAGATCAAGAGCAAAGAGTCTCGTCTCCTGCTCATTCTTTATAATCAGTTCTTTCACGAGAGGTATTTTACCACATAATCGCGGTATAAAAAAGTGCGCCCCGCCACATAGCCGCCGCCCCGGCTCGCCCGTCCATAAAAAAGAACTCCGGAGCATACGCTCCGGAGTTTTATCCGTGTTTTCCTTATCAGTCAAGTACGAGAGACGGAGCTGAATAAGCTCTTCCGCCCAGTTCTTCGTTCAGTGCGTAAAGTCCCTTCGGATCGCTTCCGAAAAGCTCGAATTTTTTGACCATATCGTCAGCATTCTTCTCTTCTTCGCCCTGCTCTTTTACGAACCAGTCGAGGAACTGCATGGTCCTGTAGTCCTTTACCTTTACTGCTGCTTCGTAGATGGTGTGAATAAGTGAAGTTACTAACTGCTCATGCTTGAAGGCCTCTTTCAGCGGAGTGTCAAGCTTTGTCAGTTTCTTGTCCGGTTTGTCTATAGCTTCCAGCGTTACTGACTCGCCGTTGTTCTGCAGATACTGGATGAACAACAGCGCGTGATCTCTTTCTTCCTGCGCCTGGATGTTGTACCAGTTCTGGAATCCGTCGAGTCCTTCATCTGCGTAATAGTTCGCAAAATCAAGATAAAGATACGCCGAATAGAATTCCGCATTTACCTGCTCGTTCAGAAGTTTTACTACTTTCTTATCTAACATGCCTGTTACCTCTCTTTCATGTTGTTTATCATATGTCTTCGTACCGTTTCCCGGCACGTAAGGTTTATACCCTTCTGACTGAAATGATAACAGCATACGGCTGTTTTTTCAAGTCCGCGGCAGGCCCGTTTCACGTCCGGACACCGCGCTGTTTCCTGTTATGGCAGGTAATTCAGCGGGTTCTGCTTGACCCCGTTGTACCTTATCTCAAAGTGGCAGTGAGGACCTGTGGAGTTTCCTGTAGATCCTACGAGCGCGATCACATCTCCTTTGGAGACTTTATCGCCTACTTCGCATTTGAGCTTGCAGCTGTGAGCGTACAGCGTCTGATAGCCGTTCGAATGCTCTATGATCACATATTTTCCGTATGAAGACGCGTACTGGTTGTTCTGCGCAACGATTACTGTGCCTCCACGCGATGCGTGTATATATGTTCCCTTAGGACGCGCTATATCAATGGCCGGATGATAATCACCGAATTCCGGTCTGTATCCGAAATAACTGGTTATGCATGACCTGTCACCGCAGGGCCATATGAACTTGGCCGCTGTGACTGTGAACTTGCAGTTTATCAGGTTCTTTGCATGCCCGTGGGAATCCATGGCTCTTACCCTGTAACGGTAAGTGCCTTTCTTAAGCTGGTCGAACTTGATGAGAGCGTCGACAGAATGTATGTTGAAAGTCGTCTTTCCCGGTTTTCTTACCGCATACATGCCTTTTATCCATTTGCCCTTTTCCGTGCAGATGCCTACGGCCACTTTGGTCAGATCGTATTCCGAATGTATCTTTCCTTTCAGTGTGAAGGTCTGGGATACCTTCAGAGCCTTCGGCTTCGTCGCTTTGGAAATAGTTATCTTCGACGGGCCCTGGAAAATACCGGCGGTACATACCTTTGAAAAATCGCTGTAGTAGTACTTGCCGTTTATTTTTCTGAAAGCCCTGATCTTATACGAATACTTTTCCTTAGAGTCAAGACCTTTATCCACATATGACGATACCGTTGCGTCCCGTATAACTGCTATTCTGTGGAACTTCTTACCGGAAGATCTGAAGAGCAGATATCCGTGAGCGAACTGCTCTTCGTTCCATACGATTTTGGCCTTCTTATATGAGATCCTGGTCGCAGACCGGATCCCGGCGTATCCCGCGCCTGTATAAATCTGTATCGGATTAGATATCTCCCCGTACTTCTTTTTGCCTGCATATGCCCGCACTTTATAGTAGTAGTACTGGTTCTCTGGCAGTTTGCCGTTTGTAATATAATTGCGTGTTGTGACAAAGAGCAGCTTATACCCTTTGTTTGCTTTTTCCGATCTGTAAACTGCGTATTTCGTAGCTTTCTGCAGCTTTTTCCAGCCAATGCATACCCTCTTTCTGGTAAGCATCTTTCTCTTGGTTATAACTACCTTAGGACCGGTCTGTTCTGATGAAGATATCTTTTTCAGATACTTTCTCATTACCCATCCGGTCTTGCCGTCGTACTTTGTGCGGCCCCATTTCCCGCTGATCTTATTCAGCGTGATCACTTTTTTGTATGGGATGACCGTGAGTTTCTTATAGGATGTTCCCGGACCTTTTCTCAGACAAAGTCCTACATCGGCAATTACCCTGTATTTTGTCACGGTCTGCGCAGGTGGCTTCTGCTGCTGACTCTGCTGGCTTTCAGAAGTGTCCGGAGCTGATGTCAGCTTTACGTATCCCATAGCTACCCAGCCTTTTTTGCCATCATAAGATGTGTAACCCCAGTCTCCTTTGAACTTTTTGACTGTGATCACTGTTTTGTAAGGGATGAGCTTCAGCTTCTTAGTTGATGTGGATGTGCCTTTTCTGAGACAAAGTCCTACATCGGCTGTCACCTTGTACCTGCCCGCCAGATATCTGCCCAGGAATTTAGTGTACTTGAGCAGTACCCAGCCCTTCTTTCCGCTGTAGGATGTGTAGCCCCATCCTCTCTTGATCTTCGTCACCTTGAGCCGCGTGCCCTGCTTGATAAGGGCAAGCGCCTTGTATGACGTTCCGGCTTTTGCACGAAGATTGAGGCCTTCGGATGGAGTAACTTTATAATAACCCTTTGAATAATTGCTGGCTGCCTCAACCGCACTGCCATTGCCAACATCAAAATATGCCATTGGATACCCAATGGCTGTCGTCGCAATTAAGCATAGTGCAATAACCAAACCCAATAATTTTTTCATTGTACCTACTTCCTTTTCAGCGAAAATGGCTTGTTTTCAAGCTTTCCGCCAGGTTCGTATAATACACCGAAAAAATTTTCATTACCAAATATTGCGCTTAATTTGGTATATTCTACCATACGAATTGGAAAAAATCAACATTTCCGGGCCTTCAGCACCGCTCTTGAGCAGGTCGCGGCCGCAGATCCTGCCCGGAAAAACGAAAAAAGCACCATATCTTGCGGTTTTTTGCGCACCTGCAATTGATATGGCACTATTTATCGTGTTTTCGCCTGGCGCTCAGGCTACTTATTCAGTATGATCTCTTTGACACAGGGTACCCATTTGGTCGTCTGATTCTCAACGATGAGCCTCAGCGGTCCGTACTGGTTGCCCTTCTTATATCCTTCGCTTGTCTTGCCCGGAACCATCGGAACCCCGTTACGGCTGTATGCCAGGATAGCGGGCCGTTCCTCATTCATCTGGTAACGGCTGGCGATATCTTCATATGCGTTGTTCACCGGAAGGTCGACCGGCTCGCCGCCTTTACTTACTACATGTATAGATCCCGGTCGTTTTATTCCTTCCTTCAGACTGTCTTCTAGTATGTATTCAAGAAGGACACCCTGGTAATTGGCTTTTCCTTCATCCGCCGCATAGGAATCCTTGTTGGTATACTGCCCGCCGATCCGCTCAAGATCTTTGAGGGTATAGACCCGTGAGCCGCCTTTTACCGCGGTTCCCGATACCTTCAGTTTGTAATCCAGATATTCGTCATAGGGCTTTGTGAAATGATCCCACTGGCCTTCCTTGGCCGTCACTTTGATCACCTTGATGTCGTTAAGGTATTCGCTTCCGTTCTTGAATACGAAATCCCCTCTCTTGTCCGGCATGGGCTTGCCCAGAGCTGTCTCAACGCCAATCATTATCTCGTATGATCTTTCCTCGGCTTCGCTGATCGGCATGGTCACCGTCTCGTCCTTGAAATTAGTGATCTCTATGGTATCGGCATCCACGCCCAGTCCCATATCTTTCAGAAGATCGTAAAGACTGACGCCGCTGTATCTGCCGTTTATTACCGCGTGCTTCTTCATCTGCCGTATGTCGTAGACGCTGTAACAGTTGGTTTTCTGCATGCCGTCTCCGTTTATAGCCAGCCGTTTGTCATTGGTCGGATGCTCCGCTGATTTGCGTTTCTTTTCTTTGAACACCTGTATCTGCGTTACCCTTTTTGTGGTATATTCCGCCTTGTGCCTGTTGTTGGCCGGAAGCAGCGCGTATATGTGTCCGTAAGTCCCCGGCTTTCCGTCTCTGCTGTATCCCAGAGCAGGTCTGACGCAGGTGATGATGAGCCCGCCCTTTTCGGTCACGTAATTGGAAGTATCCTTTTTAGGGCTCTTGAAATATTTAAGATCCAGAGTCTCCTGGGTATTGTCGTCATATGTGAATCTTATCTTGCCGGTCCTGTTGAAGCCCTTTACTTTAGCCTTAAGGAAAGACCAGAGGTCGGCGCCTTCATAGAAGTGTCCCGAACCATAGTAATTGCTCACGGCCGAGCCGTCTTCAGATTCCGCGAACTTCATTATATCCTTGCAGGAATATTTCTTTGACTTCACTCTGTCGCCGTCGTCATATACCTTGAATTCCAGAGAATCTTTTTTTATCTCTTTATTATCCTTAAAGGCGTTGTTCGTATCCTCGCCTACTATTACCTTCGTCACGCTCTTCAGACATTTGCCTTCGTTGCTGTCTTTCACGTCCTTCTGCCCGATGATCAGACGCATAGGACCGCCTACGTTGTCCGCGCTCTTGACGTAGCCCTCCTCCTGTGAGAATTCCCTGTTGACGTTGTTGTTTCCGATAGGTCCTATCAGGGGAACATCATCGCAGGAATAAGCCAGGATCACAGGGAGCTTCCTGTGGGTCGCCGTTTTGTCCTCGGTATCATCGTAGCAGGCATATTTTCCGTTTTCAGCAGTGCCGAGAGTTATCTTTATCTGTTTTCCGTCCTTTGAGATCAGCGTCACTTTCGTATCATCCGGCAATCCGTCTTTGAGCCCCGCGTATTCCAGGAGTTCATAGAACCTGATACCTGTGAACTTCCTTACGAACATCTCCGAGCCGGATGTGAGCATGCTGTAATTGGCCTCATAACCCAGATCCTCATCACTTGATGCCTGGATCTCCATCTCTCTGACAGACAGGATCTTTTCTTCTTCCATGCCCGAGCCTGTGAAGGTTATGGTGTCATATACATAGTCGCCCTTACCGTATATATCGTCCCTCTGCGTGTGGGAGGTCTTCTCAGTTATGACTTCCCCGCATGAAGTGAACGCGAATCCGGCGATTACCGCCGCGATCAGGATGGCGGTCGCCAGCAGTATCTGTGGTCTTGTAAGGATCACTCTGCTCCTCTTTGGCCTGTCCTTCTTATCCCTTGAAAAGATACCCTTTATCTTTGAAGCCGCGGCTGCCGCAGTGCCTTCTGTCTCTCTGGCGCTTTCGATTTTTTCCTGCAGGACCTCCGCAGGCGTCGTGGGGATGCTTTCTTCAGCTTCCTCTTCGGCATCCGGGTCTTCCTCGGCTGCATCGGTCTTCTCCGCATCATCTGCGCCGTCAGTCTCTGCCTCCTGCGCTTCTTCGGAGTTCTCTTCAACCGTTTCCGCCTCCGCCTCTTCAGCTTCAGTCTCTTCTGCGCCCTCACCAAAAACAGCTTCCAGCACTTCCGCTTTGCTGGCAGCATCACCTGTGCCGAAGGCAGCATTGTATTCGTCGGCGTTCTCCACAGCATCATCGGCGCCTTCCGCGATGCTTTCGAGATCCACCTTTTCCGCAACGGTTTCTTTTATGATATCTGATCGTTTAGTTATTTTCTTTTTTATCGATTGAAATATTCCCATATTTCCCTTTTCCTTCTCCCGAAGTCCTTTTCGCAGGGTAATATTATAACACTGTGGTTCACATAATAGCAAATTGATGTGATGAGCGTGTGAACAGTCCAAAAAAACATGATAAAAAGGTGCCCGTACAAAGAAACGGAATATCACCCAACTGAAAAAGGAGAGGGTTTCCTCTCCTGTTCCAGATATCAAGACAAATTATTATCAGAAAAACAACATCTGTGAAATTCCTGTTTACAGCATGAGTATATCATGGTCTGCAAACAAAAATGTTAGCATGCCAACATTTTTGATATTTTTTTATTATTTTTTCAAAAGTGTGAAAGTCCCTTTGCGGTAATCTATCAGCCCGTCCTGTTTCATCTTGCTCAGTTCGTTGGAAAGAGCGCTTCTGTTGACGCACAGATACTGGGCAAAACGCTCCCTGTCCATGTTTATGCCGAAAGTCTTCTGACCGGTCTTCGTGTACATCCTCTCAAAATAGGTCATGATCCGCTCACGCAGTCCTCTGATCGCCAGCATTTCCGCCTTGTACAGCCTTTTTATACTGTCTCCCGCAAGGACCTTGATCAGATTCTCGGTGAATCTGTCTGA
>JAFYIC010000174.1 GCA_017538845.1 Bacillota bacterium
CCCGCGCGCCGGGATTCTTCAGGACTATCGGTTTTGAGACTATAGACAGAGAAGACGCGCCGGAGTTTTTCGAGTGCGCGTCATGCCCGCAGCGGGACGTGACATGTCATCCGGAAGTCATGAAGCTTTCCATGATCGGATAGACGCACCGTCTGTGAAAGGCAGCATCAATGGCTGAGATAGATACCATACTTTTTGATTTTGCCGGTACGGTGATGAACACCAATGACGCGATCATCGCCTCGTGGCAGCATACGTTCAGGACCATCGACGGTAAAGAGCATCAGGTGTCGGAGATCACCCGGACCTTCGGCGAGCCTATCGTCATCACGATGAAAAAGAAATTCCCGCATGTGCCCGTGGAGGAGTCACTGCAGATATACAGGGATTATCAGCAGGACATTTTCGGGGATACGGTGAAGCTGTTCCCCGGGATGAAGGAACTTATCCGCGAATTGAGAGCGGCGGGATACAAGACGGCGCTGACGACTTCAAGGACTAAGAAGACGGCCTATGCCGCTCTTGAGAAGTTTGAACTCACGGACCTGTTTGACGCGATTATCACCTGCGATGACACCAACGCTCATAAGCCGGACCCGGAGCCGGTGCTTATAACGCTGGACAAACTGGAATCGGAGCCTGAGAAGAGCGTAATGCTGGGGGACACCATGTATGACATCATGTGCGCCCGTAACGCCGGCGTTATATCCATTCTTGTGGGGTGGGCGGTAGCGCCTACACCGGAGGAGATAAGAGGTATGGACGGCCCGGACTATATCCTGAAAAGACCGGAAGACCTTTTTAAGATACTGGGAGATATAGAGAGAGCCTGAGACAGACGGATGTTTCGCCCGGGCGGAACGGAAGTCACTTCAAAGGGGGAGACGGTATGCTGAAAATCTATTTTGGCAGAGAAGATCTCAACAAGGACAAATTCATATTCGATAACATCAAAGGCAGGACTATTCTGCTCGTGCCCGACCAGTTCACGTTGCAGGCAGAAAGGAATGCCTTTTTTTACATGGGAAAGAAAGGCTTCATGGACCTGGAGGTCCTGAGCATATCAAGACTGGGCGCAAGAGTGCTGCGTCAGACCGGCGGAGCATATCTTCCCATGATCAACAAATACGGACGTCACATGCTCCTGACAAAGATACTGGAGAAGGAAAACGACAGCATGAAGCTGTACAGGAACCAGGCCGGACGCAATTCCTTCATCGAGATGGTCAACAACATGATCGCGGAGCTGAAGCAGTACGGCACGGGGACCGAAGAACTGGCTGAGATAAAGGACGGGATCCCGGAGGACAGTTATCTGAGGCTGAAACTGGAGGATATCCTTCACATATATGAGGAATATGAAAAAGAAATAGAGGGAAAATATACGGACACAGAGGATCTGAACGATCTTTACGCCGAGAAGATAGGAGAATCGGAACTGCTCCGGGAAAATGCCGTGTGGGTATACGGCTTTGACAGTTTCACGCCGAAGAACATGCAGATCATTTCCCGGATCGCAAAAGTATGCAAAGACGTGCATGTTGTCCTCACATGCAACGACCCGGACAAAAGAGGCCGGGACAGGGACAGCGAACTGTTCGATCTGACAAGACAGGTCATCAGGGTGTTCAGGGAAGAGGCTGAAAAGAACAGCATAGAGTGCACAGTGCAGCAGGTACCGGAGGAGTACGTGATCGGAGCCGGGGAGAAAGCTCCGGCGCTGATATCACTGGAAAAAGAACTCTATTCATATCCGTCCGAAAAGATAGAAGAGGCGGAAAGCATTGAACTGGTAAGGGCCGCCAACATCTACGCGGAAGCAGAGACCGCAGCGGCAAAAGTCCTTGAACTGGTGAGAGACAATGGAGCCCGCTACAGGGATATCATGCTCATCTGCAACGATCTTGAGAAAATGGGCGGTGCGGCAGAGCGCGTATTTTCACAGTACGGAATGGACCTTTTCGTCGACAGGAAGAGGAGCCTTGTTTACAGCCCGGCAGTAACTGCCATACTCGCGCTGGTGGATATACTGAGGATGCGTTACAGGACTCATGATGTGTTCAGATTCCTGAAGACAGGTCTTTCACCGCTGACGCGTGAGCAGGTGGAAAAACTGGAGATATACGCCATCCGGTTCAAGATCAAAGGCGGTATGTGGAAAAAGCCTTTCAGACGCGGAGCGGCAAAATATACAGAAGAGGAATTCGCGGAGCTGGAAAACTCCAGAAAGATCATAACGGATCTGACAGAGAGCTTTGGCAGAAAATACAGGGCAGGCAAAGATGCCGGCACGAGAATAAAGGCCTTGTACGGCTTTCTCACAGACGAAGCAAAAATGCCGGAGAGACTGGAGGAGTTGGTCAGGGAACAGACGGAAGCAGGTTTCATAGGTCTGGCAGGAGAGACTGCCCAGGCATGGAACTATATCGTTGACATACTGGACCAGATGATGCAGATCATGGGAGAAGAGACCGTGTCGGACAGCGCTTTCGTTCAGATACTGGAAGCGGGATTCGGCGCCATCGAGATAGGTCTGCTGCCGCCGACTGCAGACGGTCTTGTAATGGGATCCATGCAGAGGACCAGAGCCGGCAGACCGCGGTACACCCTGGTGCTGGGAGCCAACGACGGAATACTGCCCGCCGGCGGCGGGAACGACAGTCTTCTTTCCGGTGATGAAAAGAAGAAGCTTTTCGAAGAGGGCATCGAGATATGCAGGATGGATGAACTTCGGGTCCAGGAAGAAAAACTTGCTATATACAGAAATCTGGTCAGGGCATCAGAAGGACTGTGGATCAGCTGTTCCATTTCGGACGAGACCGGCGAGGAGATGCGGCCTTCCGTCATATTTGAAAGGATCAGAAAGATGACCGGCAAAGAGCCGGAGAAGGATATAGTGAGCAGAGAAGACAGCCGTGCTCTGGTGCAGAGCAGCGGGAGCACGCTGAAGCATCTGGCTAATGCCATTAAGCACAGCGGTGACGCGTCTGAAGAGGACAGGGAACTCTGGCAGGGCGTGTTCAACTGGTACAGGAAGAATCAGAACCGGAGACTTACCGATGTTCTGGCAGGACTCAGGTACTCCAACCGGGTCGAAGCGCTGAAAAGCCGGACTGTAAAAGAGCTTTTCAGGAGAACGGGAAGAGATGAACTGGTGCTTTCACCATCGGCTCTTGAGAAATACAGCAAGTGTCCTTTTTCATTCTTCATACAGCGCGGTCTTAAACCGGAAGAGCCGGATACATTCGAGATATCGTATCTGGATATAGGCAATGTGTATCATGAGGTACTGATGCGGTTTTCGCAGAGCATGACCGAGAAGGGCGTAGACGTCACAGCAGAAGGCTCCAGATGGATGACCGTTACCAGGGAAGATGCGGACCGGGAAACGGACAGGATCGTAGACGAAATAGTCAAAAACGATCCGGAAGGCGTTTTTTCCTCAGGCAAAGAGGCCGAGTACAGGATCGCCAGGCTCAGGAAGAACTGCAGAGAGACTGTCTGGACGCTCATAGAAGATATTCGTAAGCATGAGATAAACAGCATCGTTTACGAGGCGCCTTTCGGTAAAAACATGGATATGGCGCCGGTGCGCGTAAGCTCTGAAAAGGGAGAAATCCTGATAGAAGGAAGAATCGACCGGGCGGATCTTCTGACCGGTGACCGGGTCAAGGTCATCGATTACAAAACGGGGGAGAAATCCTTTGAGAAGGACGCTGCAGAGGCCGGATGGGATCTGCAGCTGATGCTTTACCTTGCTGCCGCGGAAAACGGCGGAGACGGTTCTGCCGGCGGGAAAGACCGGGAGCCTGCAGGGGTCTATTATTTCAAGATCAAAGAGCCATACGCCGACATGAGCGGAAAAGAACAAGAGAAGATCAAAGAGACGATCACAGAAGCGATAATGAAAAAGTTTTCATTCGAAGGCGTGACTGTCACGACCGATGAAAAGAGCAAAGAACCGGGTAAAAAGATGAGTCCCCAGGAGTTCGACGATTTCAGCGCCAAAGTGAGCGACACAGTGGAGAAACTGTGCGCGAGACTGGCGGAAGGGGATATAGGCATTAAACCGAAAAGCAAGTTCAAAAAATACAATGCCTGTGAGTACTGCGAATACCACAGCATATGCGCATTTGAGCCGGGTGTCGGCGGATGCGGATATGAGTGGATATGATACAGGAAAAGAACGCTTTTTACTTGTAACATAAAAATCACTGTGCTAAAATCTTATATGTTCCACGCAAATGGGACGACCATATGCTTCCGTGGCTCAGTTGGTAGAGCAGCGCATTCGTAACGCGCAGGTCAGCGGTTCGATCCCGCTCGGAAGCTCCATGGGGCATTGGCGCAGTTGGGAGCGCGTATGACTGGCAGTCATAAGGTCAGGGGTTCGAACCCCCTATGCTCCACCATTCTAAAACCGTTACAATCACTGAATTGTAGCGGTTTTTATTATTCTCTTTGTGCTTGCGGCATCCGGAAGAATTGGCATGATTTTGTAAAAAACAGCGTTTTTCATAGTATTGCGGCATCGCAAAATGTGATATATAATGTAAAAAACGCGGATATTTCATTAAAGATCGATAGATAATATGGTTTTGGAAAGGAGAATGGTTATGGTGAGTATTTTAAGAAAAGGCCTCATCGCAATGATAGCGATAGCCATGACGCTGACCATGTTTCCGCTTGTTGCCGGAAGCAATGCGTATGCTGATGAACCATATGACGACGGCGACGGTCTGTTAGTCCAAGTGAACGGAAGCAGGCTGGATGTCATCGTGGATGCCACAGACTGGTTTTGGAACAAAGACGCAGATGATGACGACGAAGGCGACGGAGATGGCGAAGTAGAGTATACTCTTGGCTATTTTGAGGATGCGTACCTGAATTGGGCGGATTCAGCCAGCACCGTTAAAACTATTTTCGTAGGTCAGGGAGCATGGTGGATATATGATGACTGCTTTAAGAATTTCACAAATCTCGAAACGGTTTATCTCCCCGAAAGTCTGGGCGGCATTGGGTATGACGGTGTAGGTGACGGCGCTTTTGTAGGATGCAACTCCATCGACAAAGTATATTACGGGGGCACAAAGGCAGAATGGGAAAAGCTTATATCGGATCATACGCATGGCGATAATGGTTCGTTGCTCGACGCCACGGTTGTATACAACGCAGGATATATAGACATATCAGATGCGAAAGTTGTGCTTGATAAGAACACTTTCACCTGGAACAGTTCCGCGTACTATTTCGCGCCTACTGTAAAGCGTGTCGAGCTGGATTCCAGTACGCTGTCGCACGATACAGATTATATTATTGGAACTACAGCTAAATCCAACGTGGGCAAAGGGGACGTTACCTGCTACGGACGCAATCAGTACGCAGGTAAAAAGATGCGTACCTTCAAGGTCATCCCGAAGAAGACATCTGTAAAGAAGGTTACCAGTCCGGCCAAGAAAAAGATCAAGGTTCGCTGGTACAAGAGAGCGGAGAAGATGTCAAAGAGCCGCATCACCGGATATCAGGTGAAGATAGCCAGGAACAAGAAGTTCACCAAGGAAGTAAAATCATTCAAGGTGAAAGGCTACAAGAAGACATCCAAGGTCATCAAGGTAAAGA
>JAFYIC010000175.1 GCA_017538845.1 Bacillota bacterium
ATCAGGCAGATTCTTCCGGACGACATATCTTTCCTGGAAGAATATCAAGACATAACTTTTCGAGAGTTCAAGTTTAAGCAAAAGGAAGTACCGTCGGCGTTATGCCCTGCTCTCTTACGAGAGCTTCCGCAACGCCGTACATAGGAGCAACTCCGCAGCCGCCGCCTACCACTGCCACTTTTCCGTGGGCTTTGGAAACATCAAAACCATTTCCTGAAGACACGAGTATGTCCAGCACTTCGCCTGAAGGAAGTTCCGACATGTTTTTCGTGCCGATACCCTGTATCTTATAGATGATGGTAAGTTCGCCGTCTTTGTAGGAACTTATCGAAATAGGTCTTCTGAGATACAGGTCCTTCAGCCTGATGTTTATGAACTGGCCCGGCGCGGTGATGTCACTTGTGTCGCCCTGCATGACCATTTCATAAGTTTGTCGCGCTACCTCACGGTTATACACAACAGTAAAAAATTCTCTCTTCATAGTTTCACCTTCCTCTTTGACACCAAATCAAATCAATTACTGTGTCACTCATCAAAAGGACAGCGTGTTCCAGACTATATTACCTTCCGATATAGTCAGGACACATTTTCCCTGTGATTCCATTCCCTCAAAAGGAGTACTACGGCCTTTAGTACAGAATTCCGAGGGACGGACTGTCTGCCTCGAGTTGATATCGAAGACAGCCAGATCAGCTGACACTCCTGCCCCGATCTCGCTTCCCCGTATACCAAACCTCTGACGAGGCCTGACAGCCATAAGTTCTATAAGTTTTTCCGGACTTATGACTTCCTCTGCTACCAGATATCTGTAGAGCATGGGAAAAGCAGTTTCCAGACCTACTACGCCGAAGGCGCTGCCGGAAAGTCCTCCTGCTTTTTCAGCTGCGCTGTGAGGCGCATGGTCCGTGGCTATCATGTCCACGGTCCCGTCCTGTATCCCTTCGATAAGCGCCTGCCGGTCTTCCCGGCTTCTTAAGGGCGGATTCATTTTGAACCGTCCGTCTTCCTGCAGGTCTTCATCGCAGAGGATCAGATAATGGGGAGCCGTTTCGCAGGTGATATCCACACCGTCCTTCTTTGCAGCTCTTATAAGTTCAACAGATTCTCCGGTGGAAACATGGCAGACGTGATAGGCGCATCCGGTCTTCCTCGCAAGCTGTATATCCCTTTCCACCTGCTTCCATTCACTTTCGGAGCATATGCCCCTGTGCCCGTTTTTAAGGGCATATTCCCCTTTGTGTATATATCCGCCATCTAGAAGACTTTCGTCCTCGCAATGGGCTGATATCACTTTACCGAGGCTCTTTGCCTTAAGCATGGCTTCTTCCATGAGAGCCTCATCCTGCACTCCCTTGCCGTCGTCAGAAAACCCTGCTACATAGGGCGCCATTTCCTCCATGGCAGAAAGTCTGCCTCTGCCGGACTGATCCGACGTGATGGCTCCAAAAGGGTAGACTTTCACTCTCCCGTCTGACTTTATCAAATCCAGCTGCGCGTCGAGGGTGGTTTTGTCCACCGGTGCGGGATCCAGATTCGGCATGGTGCACACGGCTGTGTATCCGCCCCGGGCGGCAGCCATGGTGCCTGTATATATAGTCTCTTTATATGAAAAACCGGGCTCCCTGAAATGCACATGCACATCAGCAAGACCCGGAACGATTATCTTATTACTACAATCAACTACGACTGATGAATGCCCTGAGGACGGGAACTTGTCAACGTCAATAACGACGCCATCAGAAATGACCACATCTTCGTTTTCAAATGATCCTGATCTGTACACCCTTCCGCCCTTGAGCAGTAAATCCATAAGCCAGTCTCCTGAAATCAAAGCCGAATTTTTTCACTGTCTATATTATACACTATACAGACGCAGTTTGCTTCGTCTAACTACATATTTATTTATATTTTTCTCCTTTTCCTTTTACCCCGCTTATACCGGCGCAGGTCATCAGCATATTCTCGGAAGTCCTTCCCCGTAAAGCACGTCCAGCACCCGGCTTCCGCCCAGAGGTGTGATCATATATGTGCCGCTTCCTTCGCTTACTTTACCGATGATAGCGGCGTTCTTTCCGTGCTCCGTTGCTTTCATCAGACTCAGAGCTTTTTCAGCCTGCTCTTTCGGCACTATGGCGATCATTTTTCCTTCGTTCCCCATATATACCGGATCCAGACCCAGGATATCCGCGAAACCTCTCACTTCAGGGTCTACAGGCAGAGCCTTTTCCTCAATGTCCACCCTGCATCCCGATGTGTCGGCAATCTCGTTTATGATAGTTCCAAGGCCGCCCCGAGTCACGTCTCTCATGGTGTGCACGTCGATGCCGCCATCAAAGAGAGCGTCGGTGATATCTTTGAGACATCCGCAGTCGCTTGATATGTCGTTCTCTATCTCCATGCGGGCGCTTAAGATACAGGCGTGATGGTCTCCCAGATTTCCCGATACTATGATAGCGTCGCCTGGTTTCGCGCCTTCCGCCGTTACCGTTCTTTCTTCAGGTATGAGCCCGATTCCGGTGGTGTTTATGTACATGCCGCCGTTTCCTTCGACAACTGTAGTGTCACCGGCCG
>JAFYIC010000024.1 GCA_017538845.1 Bacillota bacterium
CTCCGGCAACAGCTAATGTAATCGCCAAGTTCGCTCACGGCATAGCCGATGACATGCTTACGACCACGGTGCTGGCGTCAAAAGCCATAAAAGTCGTTTCGCCCGCCATGAACACCAACATGTATGAGAATCCCATCACTCAGGAAAACATCCGGAAGCTCGAATCGCTTGATTTCAACATGGTGGAGCCTGCCACAGGTCTTCTTGCCTGCGGCGATGAAGGCAAAGGCAAGATGCCCGAGCCGGAAGTGCTGATGGAACATGTGCTTTATCATCTGGCTCACGAAAAGGATCTGGAAGGTAAAAAAGTGATAGTTACCGCAGGTCCCACCCAGGAAGCCATAGACCCGGTAAGATTCATCAGCAACCATTCCACCGGCAAGATGGGATACGCTCTGGCCAGAGCATGTGCCTGCCGCGGCGCGAAAGTCGTCCTTATCACAGGAAAGACTTATCTGACTCCACCGCTCTTTGCGGAAGTAGTCAACGTCACCTCGGCTGAGGATATGTACAACGCAGTGATGGATCAGTTCGACGATACGGATATAGTTTTCAAGGCTGCCGCTGTGGCGGATTTCACACCGGCCGAGACCCACGCGGACAAGGTCAAGAAATCCTCTTCCGATGGAGATTCGGCGCTGAATCTGCAGCTGAAGAGAACCAAAGATATCCTGGCCTCCCTCGGTGAGATCAAGAAACCGGGACAGGTGCTCTGCGGATTCTCCATGGAGACCCGCGATCTGCTTGAGAACTCCAAAGCCAAGCTGGACAAAAAGAATCTGGATCTGATCATAGCCAACAATCTGAGGACTGAAGGCGCCGGATTCGGCACGGACACTAACGTAGTCACCGTGATCACCAAAGACGGCCATACGGAACTTCCGCAGCTTTCCAAACTTCAGGTAGCAAATCTGGTCATAGACGAGGCAAAGAAATTCCTCTAAACCGGTAACCCCCTTAATGATCAATAACAATAACGGAAATATAAAGACCCCGGCCTTAAAGGTCGGGGTCATTGATGGTTTGAATTTGCCTATTTAAAAACTAAATTAGCCTATCCTTCCATATCATATACCGCATCTATGCAGGCTGTATGTCTTGCTGTCCTTTGGGGGATCAGCTTTACAAGGTGTCTGCGTTAAACTGATGCGATGTATCCTGTGTTAGTTATGATAACACAATTTCAAAGAAATACAATAGCAAAATACGAAAAGCGTTAATTTTTTAACGCACTGTTTTTAGCGCGGTATTCTATTTGAATCTCGCGATGTACTTTTCCATCATCATCACTGGCTTCAGGGACATCTTGGCTTTTCTGAGATTCTCAAGATCCATGTCCTCTTCACGGTTGATATATATGATCTCATCCGGCATGTGGCTGCAGAACTCGCTGCAGATAGCCTGGTAAAGTCCTCTGTACTCCGTGTTCGCTTTCTCTACGTGGCATGTGACGGTCTCGCTGCCCAGTCTGCCGCCTACGCTGAGAGCTTCTATCTTCCCGCCTATCCTGATGGCGCCGGCTATGTAGCCCACCTTCTCTATATTCGAGAACACGTCCTCCATGGCGTCCATTTCCATCAGCAGCATCTCCATCTCGTGCTCCGAGATGTCCTTCCTGCGGTTGAACTCGTCGATGAAGGTCATGGCTTCGTCCTTCATAGCGGAAGTGAGAGCCACGTATTCATATTCGTAGTTCCTGCGGAAGAAGTTCAGATGATTCTTCTTCTGATGGTATTTCCTGCCCTTGAGCTCGATAAGATCCTGCCTAAGATACACGTAGTCGTGATTCGGCCTGTCGTCTTCGAAGATCATTTCCCCGGGACAGGCTTCCTCGATTACGGGGATCATGTGTTTGGGCAGCAGTCTGATACTGAAAGGCTCCCCCTTGCTTTCGAAGAAATCCTTCGCTTCATAGATGGTCTTCCTCAGACTGGCCGGGTCGTAACTCCCGGTACATGTAAAAGGCGGGAACAGGAACGGTTCGAATATGCCCTGTTCCAGCTCAAGATGACTCATCCCTGCCATGCAGAGATAGTCTCCGATCATCTTCCAGCTGAAATTGTTGTCCTCTTTCCACATGTACATTGCGGAAAAAGAACTGCCGGAAGTCCTGTACTCATACCCGTTCAGGTACTTCTCCAGAAACTCCCGGTCTTCGATGGTTATTCTCCCGTCGAAGAAATATTCAGGTCTGTCCATCCTCTATTTCACCAGTTCTGAGATCTCCTTGAATCCCGGCTCGTCTGCTCCTTTAAGCAGTTCGAACAACACGGATTCATATGTGCACACTATTGCTCCTGCGTGTCTCATTCTCTGCACGGCCGCTCTCTTATCCAGTTCTCTTCTGGATGAGATGCAGTCTACCGGTATGAATACCCTGTAGCCCGCGTCGATCATTTCGAGAGCTGTCTGCATTACGCACACGTGAGCTTCTATACCAAACAGTACGACGGTATCCGCGCCTGTCATCCTGGCAAAAGACGCGAAATGATTTCTGAACTCAGGCGTCTTCATGGCGCCGAACGTCTTCTTTTCAACAGGCTCGAAATCTCCCAGCGCCTCTTTGATCTTGTCAGTGGTCTCTCCCAGCCCTTTTGTGTACTGCTGGGTCACGAGCACAGGAACATCCAGTATCTTTGCGCCCTTGATGAGTTTTGCCGCTCTGTCCTCGATTTCATCTGCATCTTTCATTGCTTTGATTATCTTTTCCTGATAATCGATAGCCACGAATACAGTCTTGTCTCTTTTCATCAGTTTTGCTTTCATCTTCATGCCTCCTGTCCTGTTTTATTCCTCTAATTTCCAGTCTCTGACCTGATCGATAAGATCGTGGTCGGTCATGTCATATCTGATGGGCGTTATGCTGGCGTAACCGTCCTGCATGGCTTTGATGTCTATGTCATCCTCCAGCTCCTCAAAGAATACCGGCTCACCGCCGTATATGTACATCTTCCCCTCTCTTCTGTTGGTATGAGGTATGGTGATGTACTCTTCTTCGCCTTTGCCCGACGCCTTCTTTTCCATGCCCCGGTCATAGGGCTTGATCCAGTCATCGTATTCCCGTATGCCCAGTCTGGTGTATCTTACGCCCTTAAGTTCCTCTTCCGGCACATCCGGAAGATTTATATTCAGCACGGTCTTCTTATCCAGTCTGCCATAGGCCTTCTCAACGCAGTTAAGCGCAAGCCTGCATGCCGGCCCCCAGTTCGCGGGCGCCAGGCTGTTCACTGAAACGGCAACGGAAGGTATGTCGCAGAGAGCTCCTTCCACAGCCGCCTGCACGGTACCTGAATACAGGGTGTCCGTGCCCAGATTGGATCCGTGATTGATGCCGGAAAATACCATGTCGATATTCACGCCCCTGTTGCTCAGCACTTTGACCCCGACTTTCACACAGTCGGCCGGAGTGCCGGCAACACTTACAGCCCATACGGCAGCTTCATGGTTTACCTCCCTTACGGCAAAGGGCTTCCTCACCGTGATGCTGTGGCTGCTGGCGCTTCTTTCTTCCTCCGGCGCGCAGATGTACACGTCCGCCACCGCAGCCAGCGCTTTGGCCAGTTCGTTGATACCGTCAGCGTATATCCCGTCATCGTTTGTCAGTAATATATTCAGGGTCTTTCCGTTCATCAGTCTCCTAATACCTCTCCAATGGCGTCATAGATCACAAGATCCGCATTGCTGTCATAGGCCGTCTTGCTCTTGTTGATGAGTATGATGTTATCACCTCTGAAGTACTGCACGAGGCCTGCCGCAGGATAAACTACCAGCGACGTTCCTCCTACTATCAGCGTGTCTGCGTCGGTTATGGCCTTCACGGCTCCCCTGATAACGTTGTCGTCCAGAGCTTCTTCATAAAGTACCACGTCCGGTTTTACTACGCCGCCGCATTTACTGCATCTGGGTATCCCCGCAGGACAGTTCTGATCGTCCATGATGTAGTCGAGGTCGTGGAAAGCCCCGCAGTCCATGCAGTAGTTCCTGAGCACCGATCCGTGGAGCTCAAAGACTTTGCTGTTTCCGGCAAGCTGATGGAGTCCGTCAACGTTCTGGGTAACTATGCCGCTGAGTTTTCCTTCCTCTTCAAACTTGGCAAGAGCGTAATGAGCCTTGTTCGGTTTTGCGTCCGGATATACCAGATTCTTTTTATAGTAATCGAAGAAAGTCTTCATGTTGCTCATGAAGAAAGAATGTGAAAGCATCTGCTCCGGCGAAAAGCCGTACTCCGACTGGGCGCTGTAAAGCCCCGCCTCCGACCTGAAATCGGGTATCCCGCTTTCTGTGGAAACTCCCGCGCCTCCGAAGAAAGCTATGCTTTTGCTTTTATCTATTATCTTTTTTACTCTCTCGTCCATATCTTATCCTCCGTTTCCAGCGGCGCCGGCAGTTTGCCTGCTTTCACCGGCTTATGCTAATATGATTGTAACATGTTTCAGGTATTCAGTTCCTTCCGTAAAAAGGATTAGATATCCGGCTGCATCTCTGTGAGATGTTTCCAGTACTTTTTCGGAAGTATATTTCTCTGAAGATCGGAATTAAGCCGCTCTTTTATGGCTATATGCTCAAAATATGTACGCCAGAGTTCCCTGAACTCTTTATCATCCCTGCCTTTTGCAGGGATGTCTTTTTCTGTGAAGGAACTGATATACCACCTGCCGCAGTGGGCGATGACAGCCTTGTTCCTAACAGCGTCATGGAGTATGAAGGGTTCGTTCC
>JAFYIC010000176.1 GCA_017538845.1 Bacillota bacterium
ACAGTCTTCCTGACAGTGCCCGACTCACAGATCTCTGTGGTGTGGGAAACACTGAAAACTCTCCCGATCAAAGACAAACTCATTTGTCATTTCAGCGGAGCTCTCAGCTCCAGGATCTTTTCAGGAATAGAGCACACCGGTGCTTTCGGTTATTCCGTCCATCCACTTTATGCATTCAATGATAAATATAATTCGTACAGAGACCTTGCAAAGGCTGCTTTTACTGTGGAAGGAAGCCCCGAGCATATCAACGATATCACGGGCCTTCTGGCAGATCTTGGCCTTGCGGTGACTGTAACCCACGCGGATAACAAATCACGTTATCATGCGGCGGCTGTCACGGTCAGCAACCTGTACGTAGCCCTGGTGGACATGGGGGAAGAGCTGCTGGAGGAATGCGGCTTCAATCGTGAAGACGCCCACACCGCCCTTTCGCCTCTCATCGAAAACAACACCGCGAACATCGTGCGTTACGGCACTGTCGATGCTCTGACAGGCCCGATCGAGAGAAACGATGTACAGACAGTGAGAGACCACCTGGCATCAATGAACGAAGAGCAACGCCGCATATACAAAGCTTTGTCAAGGCGGCTGGTGGATGTAGCGCAGAAGAAACACCCCCTTGACTACGGGGAGATGGAGGAACTGTTGAAATGAGCAAGACAATAACGACATTCAAAGAGCAAAAGGCAAAAGGCGACAAGATCACCATGATGACCTGCTATGATTATTCCATGGCAAAACTCATGGATCAGGCAGACATGGATATCCTGCTTGTCGGCGATTCACTGGGAATGGTGATGATGGGACTTCCCGACACACTGGCAGTGACCATGGATGACATGGTCCACCACACCCTTTGCGTAAGCAGAGGCGCGGAAAACGCATTCGTTCTCGGCGACATGCCTTTCCTTTCATATCACATATCTACTGAGCAGGCTGTGACCAACGCAGGCAGACTCGTGAAGGAGGCCGGCGCCAACGGCGTCAAGCTGGAAGGCGGTGCAAGCGTATGTCCGCAGATCGAAGCCATCGTAAAGGCTCAGATCCCGGTATGCGCACACATCGGTCTGACACCTCAGTCTGTAAACGCTTTCGGCGGATTCAAAGTCCAGGGCAAGAGCGTGGAAGCCGCAAAGAAACTCATCGAAGACGCAAAGGCAGTTGAGGCTGCAGGCGCTTCCATGGTAGTTCTGGAAGGTATTCCCGCGAAGCTGGCTTCAATAATCACAGATACTGTATCCATCCCGACTATCGGCATCGGCGCAGGCGCAGGATGCGACGGTCAGGTGCTGGTTTATCAGGATATGCTGGCCATGTTCTCAGACTTCACACCGAAGTTCGTAAAACACTTTGCCGAAGTAGGCGATGTAATGAGACAGGCTTTCGCAGATTATGCAAAAGAAGTAAAAGCAGGCACGTTCCCGGACGAGGAACACAGTTATGCTATCGATGACGCAGTGATCGAAGCGCTGAAATAAGAAAGGCGGGAAAGATGAAAATAGTAAAAACCGTAGCTGAAGTAAGAGCTCAGGTAAAAGAATGGAGAGACGCAGGTCTCACAGTCGGCCTGGTACCGACAATGGGTTACCTTCACGAAGGGCACGGAAGCCTGGTGACCGCATCGGTCAAGGGGAACCACAAGACTGTAGTCAGCGTGTTCGTAAATCCGACACAGTTCGGACCTACCGAGGACCTGGACAAATACCCCAGGGACATGGAACATGACAGCGCTTACTGCGAAGAGCTTGGCGCAGATCTGATCTTTGCTCCGGAACCGGAAGAGATGTATCACGAAGGCAATACCACCTTCATCGACATGACAGTTCTCACAGAAGAGCTGTGCGGTCTCAGCCGCCCGACACATTTCCGCGGCGTGTGCACAGTAGTGGGAAAACTCTTCAACATCGTTCGTCCGGACAGAGCGTATTTCGGTCAGAAGGACGCGCAGCAGCTGGCAGTTCTCAAACACATGAACGAAGACCTTAACTTCGGCATTGAAATAATCGGCTGCCCCATCGTCCGCGAGGATGACGGACTTGCAAAGAGCTCACGTAACACCTACCTTTCTCCCGAAGAAAGAAAGGCAGCTCTGGTCCTCAGCCGCAGCATAAGACTTGGACAGGCCATGGTACAGGGCGGCGAGACTGACGCGAAGAAAGTCATCGACGCTATGACGGCGGAGATCAACACGGAGCCTCTTGCCAAGATCGACTATGTAAAAGCAGTAGACGGTCGCACCATGCAGCAGGTAACGGAAATAAAGAAACCGGGTCTGGTAGCCATTGCCGTATATATCGGCAAGACCAGACTTATAGATAACTTTTTCGTAGAGTAACGCGAGCGCAGATCGCAAGCAACTGCCGGAAGTAACGCGAGTGCAGATCGCAAGCAACTGCCGAGCAGCGAATTAAGGAGGAACACAAACAATGGAAATAGAGATGCTCCACAGCAAGATCCACAGAGTAACAGTCACAGAGGCAGACCCTGACTACGTGGGAAGCATAACCGTAGACCCCGATCTTCTCGAGGCTGCGGGAATACTGGAATACCAGAAGGTCCAGGTAGTGGACGTTGACAACGGCAACCGTCTCGACACTTACACCATATGCGGCGAAAAGGGAAGCGGTGTCATCTGTCTTAACGGCGCGGCAGCCCGTCTGGTAAACGTAGGCGATAAAGTCATCCTCATGACTTACGCTTCACTGTCCCCGGCAGACGCCAAGGACTACAAGCCTACCGTTGTTTTCGTAGACGATGACAACAAGATCACCCGCGTTGCCAAATACGAAAAGTGCGGAAGCCTTTACGACGACGAGCGCGACTACATGGACGACTTCATGCATGACGGCGTGCTGATTGACGTATAGTTATAAAACATCTAATTTATAGCAAGCTGCAAGGATATTCCCTGCGCAGCTAACGCAAGATTTTATGATAAAAAAAGACCTCCCGGAATCAGGTATGCGCCTGACTCCGGAGGTCATTTTATTTCTTCGTGCTTCTTACTTTTCTCCAAACACTGCTACCGCTATGACAGAACCTATGATGAGGGCGCCGCCAACGAGCTGCAGCGGGGTCAGCATGGTGTGCAGCAGGAAAAATGAACCGATGATAGAAACTATCGGCAGCACATTCGCCACCAGCGACATAGTCGTAACTGTCAGATGCGCCGTTGCAACTACATAAGTAAGGAGCCCGATCACGACGGTGGATACCGTGGTCACGACGATCAGTACCCACTGGAATCCTGTGATCATAAGCACCTGAGACGGATCATTTACCAGAAACAGCGGAAGCAGCACGACTGCAGCGATCAAAAGCATCACTGCATTCTGCGTGATCGCAGAGTATCCTTCCAGCGGCTTCAGGAAGGAGATGTACGCTGCCCAAAGGGCGGCTGCGATCAGCGTGAGCAGTACGCCCAGCAGATTACCGGACATATCTTCGCCGCTGAAGCATACACAAAAAGCGACTCCTACGATGGAGATGAGCACTCCTGTGATCTTTACTTTACCAAGGTGATTTTTGAAAAAGATCCTGTCAGAGACCATGCCGAACAGCGGCACTGTTGCCAGAAGAAGGGAGGACAAAGACGCGCTGGTGTTATGGATGGCCATGGCTTCGACCAGATAGTACAGGCCGACGCCGACAGCTCCCGCCAGGAACATCCACTTGAAGTCGCGGCGTTCTACGCGGATCCCGCCTTCACGTACAAACGCAATAATAAGAAATATGAGCGCGGCCAACAGCATGCGTAAAAATATAAGTACCGGCTCGCTGATAGTTCGGGTAATGTATTCTATCGCAATGTAATCGAACCCGCCGGATACGGGGTAATACAGGGCCATCAGGACAAACAGTCCTTTGTGTTCTTTTTCCGGAGATCTGAGATCCATTATGATCCTCCTTCTGCCAGAACCCTTCAGATATGTTCATTCTACCACAAAGCGCAGTAAAGTTTTAACGATATAAAGAAAAACACGCATC
>JAFYIC010000177.1 GCA_017538845.1 Bacillota bacterium
ATATTTCCGAAGCACAGCCGGGCGCATAAAAAGTAATGGAAAAATCCCCGCGCTTGTTTTATACTTACTCTATAGTGGTATAAAAATACTAACAAAGCGATCCCCGGGAAAATACCGGCGGGGAAAGGCAAATTCGAAGTTACAGCAGAACGATTTGGAGGTAAGAGAAATGAAATGGACTTGTTCAGTATGTGGATATACACATGAAGGGGATACCCCACCGG
This sequence comes from Bacillota bacterium, assembly GCA_017538845.1. Taxonomy (GTDB): domain Bacteria; phylum Bacillota; class Clostridia; order Peptostreptococcales; family Anaerovoracaceae; genus RGIG7111. The sequence goes on from JAFYIC010000177.1 coordinate 225, forward strand.
CAAAATGCCCGCAGTGCGGAGTACCGGCAGAAAAATTCGTAGAAGTTAAAGAAGGAGCTATCGAATGGGTAGATGAGCATGTAGTAGGCGTTGCTCAGGGCGTTGACCCGGAGATCATCCAGGGTCTGAGAGACAACTTCAACGGCGAGTGCTCAGAGGTAGGAATGTATCTTGCAATGGCAAGAGTAGCTCACAGAGAAGGATATCCGGAGATCGGACTTTACTGGGAAAAGGCTGCCTGGGAAGAGGCAGAGCACGCAGCTAAGTTTGCAGAGCTTCTCGGCGAAGTAGTAACAGACTCCACAAAGAAGAATCTGGAGATGAGAGTTGAGGCTGAAGCCGGCGCGTGCGCAGGAAAGAAAGAGCTTGCGACAAAGGCTAAGCAGCAGAATCTGGACGCTATCCACGACACGGTTCACGAGATGGCAAAGGACGAAGCAAGACACGGCAAGGCTTTCGAAGGACTTCTGAAGAGGTATTTCGGCTAAAGCTCGTTATTTTCGCCTGTGAGATAAGTAAATAAAAGAGACCTGAGAGATCGGGTCTCTTTTTTCTTTGTCCGGGAGTAAAAAAACACCGGGGTCCCGTTTGGGTGAGACGGGACTCCGGCGAAACAGTTTCTGTTATTTGCGATGCGGGACTAAACCTCGATACCGTTGGACCCTACCGGGATCCGGGCATCGACAGATTCAACTGCCGCAATGATCTGTTTGGTCATATCCAGATCAAAGCCGCTGCAAAGCTCTATACCGTCCATTCCCTCGGCAGCCAGCTTCTTAGCGACGTCAATGGCCTGATCGAGATCTTTGATGAAAACGGTGTGGGTGTTCATCTCCGGGGCTTCAAGGTCGTAGCGCACAGGCTCCTCCACGCCGCCAAAGATGATTTGTCCGTATTCGATGTACTGCTCAAGCGCCTCCAGCTTGGCCAGTTCTTCCGGCAGGTAAGCCGCGAAGTGGATCTCGGTCCCCTCGGGCGCGTCTTTCATAAGCTCGCCTACCTCCTCCGGACCGAAATCGCCGCAGAGATTGATCAGGCTGAAGCCGTCCGCGATCAGACCTTTCAGGTAGTCCATGCATGCGGGTATACCGTCAAATCCGGCAACAAGGCTGAGCCATTCGCCGTCATCAAAAGTCGTTTCGTAAGGAGTCACCGAAAGCTCCGGGACGTTCTGAACAAAAACATATTTCTGCATTTCTATTCTCCTTTATAATCATTACCGCTGGCCGCACCTGGCGGCTCCGGCATCAATGTGATCTTACCGGTTCAATAATACCACAGACTCAGGCAGGCCGCCACCTGGCAAGAAACGAAACCTCTCAGATCTGCCGGAATAAAAAACAAAATGCCGCAGATTTTCGTAAAACAAGTACGAACACAGGGGCGTATGTGTGGTATAATATAGACAGACAATTGAATATAGACGGTATTGCCAGCAGGCGAACAGGAGGTGCCTTATGAAGGTAGTAATTTCCGGCAAAAACTTTAATGCCAGCGACGATTTCAAGAAGACTGTCGAGAAGAAATTCAGCAAGCTGGACAAGTATTTCTCCGATGAGATCCCGGCAAACCTAAAGATCAAGACCGAAGGAGGAAGCAAGTACAAAGTTGAGGCTACCATCAGCCCGAAAGGGACGATCTTCAGGGCAGAAGACGTTACCAACGATCCGTACGAGGGAATCGACAAGGTCACAGACAGGCTTTCCCGCCAGATGTCAAAGTTCAAGAAAAAGCTTCAGAAGAAGCACAAGGACAGCAAAGCCGTGAACTTTACAGATCTGCCTGACATAGAGGAAGCTCAGGAAGAGATCGAAGTCGTAAAGAGGAAGAAGTTCAGTCTCCAGCCCATGACCGTAGATGAAGCGATCATGCAGATGGAACTTCTGGAACACAGCTTTTTCGTATTCCTGAATCCGGAGACAGACAGCGTGGCCGTAGTCTACAAGAGAAACAATGACAGCTACGGAGTCCTCGAGCCGGTTTATTGATAATGAGACACAAGGACAGCAGCGAGACCATCTCGCTGCTGTTTTTTGTGTATTTTTCCACATTTGTTGGCGCTCACACCTTGCAAAGAGTTCAGATATTATGTAAAATGATTCAAGGGGCAGCGTACCGCCTGCCGATCATAAAAACGGCGGGGCGCTGAAAAAGGGACACACCATTAAAGGGGCTATAAATGCAGAAGTTTTTTGAGAACGTTTTTTCTGATATCGGGATCAACGATATTATAGATATCCTGATCGTGGCTTTTCTGGTATACAAGCTTATCGGGTTTATCAGGGAGAGCCGTGCTGAGCAGCTCGTAAAGGGCCTGCTCCTGCTTGTGCTTCTCACATTCCTTTCTGACAAACTGAACCTCTATACACTTCACTGGATACTGAACGGCGTACTGACACTGGGCGTCTTCGCTCTTGTAGTAGTTTTCCAGCCGGAACTGCGTCGGGGCCTGGAGTACGTGGGACGGAACAAGTTCCTGAAAGGTACTTTCGGCAAGCTTGACAAAGAAAAAAGCAAACACATAGTATCCGAATTTGTAAAGGCTATCGAAGAATTTTCCGAGACCCGTACGGGTGCTCTTATCATAATAGAAAGACAGACAGCTCTGACAGACGTAGCCGAGTCCGGAACGAGACTGGACGCGGAGATCTCAAAGGAGCTTCTGGGCAATATATTTTACGAGGGTTCGCCTCTTCATGACGGCGCTTTGCTGGTCAGAGGCGACAGACTGCTTGCGGCCGGATGCGTGCTTCCGCTTACGGCGAGCAAGAACCTGAACAAGAATCTGGGAACCAGGCACAGGGCCGGCATCGGCATCACAGAGAATTCGGATGCCATCGCGTATATCGTGTCTGAAGAGACCGGCGTCATTTCCATGGCGGAAGACGGCAATCTGACCAGATTCATGGATATCAAGAACGTAGAAAAGAACCTGCTGCGGCTTTATCTTGCCGTGCCTGATGAGGAGCCTTCAGGTGTATCGGGTTTCGTTGACAGGCTCAGAAAGAAAGGAGAAGACGATGCTGAGAAATAAGACAGTTGTCAAGATCCTTTCTTTACTGATCGCCATCGTGCTCTGGGCGTATGTGATGGGTGAAGTGACGCCAACCAGCAGCGCGACCTTAAAAGATCTGAAGGTGAACATAGTTAATGAAGATGTGCTTGAAGAAGCCGGACTTGCTGTTGCGGGGGATACCGAATACAAGGTCACAGTCGTTCTGGAGGGCAAGCGTTCGGTTGTCAAGAAGGTCAAGAAGGATGATCTTGATGTGACGGCCGACGTGCAGGGCTACAAAAGAGGCACCCACTATGTGGATGTGAAGGTGGAGGCTCCGGACGATGTGAAAGTCGTAGACATAAAGGACAGCAAGATAAAGATAAAGGTAGAAGAAAAAGTCTCTGTGAAGAAAAAGGTCAGCATAGTGCTGACGGGAAACAGCGAAGGCGCTGAGCTGAAGGATGAAGAAGCTGCGCCGGATACAGTGACTGTAAGCGGGGCAGCGTCCGATGTGGAAAAAGTCAGAAGCGTGAATGCGCCGGTATCCGCCAAGGCCCTGGAAAAGGGTAAAGGGGAAGCGGATGCGGAGCTGATCGCCGTGGACGGTTCGGGCGATCAGGTCAAAGCGGTCAGCCTTTCCACTGAAAAAGCCAGGATACAGGCTTCTGTAATGAGGACCAAGACCGTACCGCTGAAGGTAAAGATAAAAGGAGAAGGCAAGAAAAAGGTCAGCATAGATGCGCCTGAGAAGATAAAGATACAGGGAACAAAGACGGATCTTGCCGACATAAACAAGATCAGCACAGAGAGCATCGACGTGAGCGGTCTGAAGGGGACGGCTGCTTTCCAGCTGACTCTGGACGTGCCTAAGGGGATAAAGGTGCTCACGCCCTCGGCAAAGCTGATCGCTACGATAACCGTGGAATAAAGACCCAGGCCGCAGGCAGGCGGCAGACAGGGACAGAGATTTAAGCCGCCCGGAACAGAGCGCCGGGCAACAGATCAAAAGGGGATATGGTATGAGTAGATTATTTGGAACGGACGGCGTCAGGGGAGTCGCCAATTCCGAGCTTACTCCGGAACTGGCCTTCAATCTGGGCAAAGCGGGAGCCCACGTGCTCAGCAAAGCCCACGGAAAACCGGTCATACTGATCGGTATGGATACGAGAATATCCGGCGATATGCTGGAGAACGCGCTGACGGCGGGAATCCTCGCTGTAGGCGGAAACGTCATAAAGGCAGGAATAATCCCGACACCGGCGGTGGCATATCTTGTCAGGCATTACAACGCCGATGCGGGCATAGTCATTTCTGCATCCCACAACACATTTGAGTACAACGGAATAAAGTTTTTCAACGGACAGGGTTTCAAGCTGGACGACGATCTTGAAGACGAGATCGAAGACATCATCGTCAGAGATATCGACGCCAACAAGCACATTACAGGCGAGGGCATCGGTAAATGTCTCGAGGCGGAGGAAAGCGCCCTGGATCTTTATGTTGAGTTTCTTAAAAAGTCGGTCGACGCAGACCTGCGCGGAGTAAAGGTAGTGCTGGACTGCGCCAACGGGGCTTCATACAAGGCGGCGGAACGGGTCTACAAAGACCTGGGCGCCAAGGTGAAAGTCATCGGCAATAATCCCAACGGCATTAACATAAACGACGGATGCGGATCCACACACCCGGAAAAACTGCAGAAAGCAGTAGTGGACGAAGGCGCTTTCATGGGCCTGGCTTTTGACGGCGACGCAGACAGGCTTATCGCGGTAGACGAGAAAGGCCGCATCATGGACGGGGACAAGCTCATGTGCATCTGCGCAAGCCACCTGAAGAAACAGGGGAAACTGCCGGACAACAAAGTCACGGCAACGGTAATGAGCAACCTGGGTCTCCATAAATACATGGAATCCATCGGATGCACGGTGGATGTTACAGGCGTAGGCGACAGGTACGTGCTTGAAAGCATGCTGAAGACGGGATGCGTTCTCGGCGGAGAGCAGTCGGGCCACATAATTTTCCTTGACAAGACCACGACGGGAGACGGGACCATGTCATCCCTGCAGGTGATGGAAGCTGTGCTGGCTTCGGGAAAGAAACCGTCAGAACTTTCCGATGAGATCACCATCTATCCGCAGGTGCTGAAGAACGCCAAAGTGCGGGAAGACAAAAAGACCAAATACGAAAGAGACGACGATATAATGAACGCCATCAGCAAGGTAGAGGACGAAATGGAAGGAAGGGGCAGAGTCCTGATAAGGCCTTCCGGCACAGAGCCTCTCGTAAGAGTTATGCTTGAGGGCGAAGACGTTGATCACATAACTAAACTGGCAGACGATCTGGCAGCGCTGTTCGAGGAAAAACTGGGATAGAACAGAGGCCGGAAGGCGACTGAAGATCGTGCGAAGCGGCGGGGATGCCCGCAGACAAAAGGGATCATTTGGACAGGTTTGGAGGTTAGAATATGTGCGGCATAGTTGGATACATAGGAGAAAGCAAGGCAAAAGGGCTGGTCATCGACGGCCTGAAGAGGCTTGAATACCGCGGATATGATTCGGCGGGTATCGCTATTTGCATAGACGGAAAAATCGAGATCAAAAAAGAAAAAGGCAAGATAGAAAATCTTGAAAAGATAATAGGTGATCCTGCTTTTGACGGGAACGTGGCCATCGGCCACACGAGGTGGGCCACTCACGGAGTGCCCTCTGCGACCAACGCACACCCGCACAGGAGCATGAGCGGAAAGATCGCGGTAGTCCACAACGGGATCATCGAAAATTACGAAGAGATAAGAGAGGAGCTTAAAGGAAGCGGCGTGAAATTCCTGTCGGAGACCGATACGGAAGTGATAGCACAGCTGATAGGCTCTCTGTATGACGGAGACCTGCTGGTGGCAGTGAGAAAGGCTGTAGCACGGTTCAGAGGAGCATATGCTATCGGAGTTGTAGCATCTGATGAACCGGACAGGATCGTAGCAGTAAGGAAGGATGCTCCGCTCATAGTCGGCCTCGGAAAGGACGGCAACTTCATTTCCTCCGACGTGCCGGCGATCCTTAAGCAGACCAGGGACGTATACTTCATCAACAACGATGAGACCGTTCTTCTCACAAAAGACGAAGTGAAGATATTCGATGATGACGGCAACCCGGTGACCCACCAAGTGCAGCACATCGACTGGGACGTCAATTCGGCGGAAAAGGGCGGATACGACCACTTCATGATCAAGGAGATAAACGAGCAGCCGAAGGGCATATACGATACGCTCCACCAGCGCCTGCAGGATGACGGCAGCATCAAACTGGACGGCATAAGCCTGACTAAAGAGGACATCGAAAACATAAGCAAAATATACATAGTGGCATGCGGAACGGCTTACCACGCCGGTATCGTCGGCAAATACATAATCGAAAAGATCGTTAAGATACCTGTGGAAGTCGACATCGCCTCGGAGTTCAGATACAGGGACAGCTTCGTCGACGAGCACACGCTGTTCATCGCTATCAGCCAGTCGGGAGAGACTCTCGACACGCTGGAGGCGCTGAGGGAAGCAAAGAGAAAGGGCGCGCGTGTCCTTTCCGTAGTCAACGTGGTAGGAAGCTCTGTGGCCCGTGAGTCAGATGACGTTTTCTATACGTGGGCAGGCCCGGAGATCGCCGTGGCGTCTACCAAGGCGTACACCACCCAGCTGGTATGCATGTATCTGATCGCCCTTTACATGGCAAGCCATAAAGGCAACATCGACAAGGCATATTACGACAAGATCGTGAACGGTCTGAAGGAGATCCCGGACAAGCTTTCGAGGCTCCTTGAAAAGCAGGCCGATATTGGAAAGATCGCGAAGAAATACTACGGCTGGGATAAGATCTTCTTTGTTGGAAGAGGGCAGGACGTAGGCGTTTCATACGAAGGGGCGCTGAAACTGAAAGAGATCTCATATATCAACGCGTACGCCATCGCGGCGGGCGAGCTGAAGCACGGGACCATCGCCCTTATGGACGACCACACTCTTGTCATCGCTCTTGCGACTCAGGATGGACTCTTTGAGAAGATGATCTCTAACATCGAGGAAATCACAGCCAGAGAAGCTCATGTAATGGGGCTGGCCAAGGAGAGCAATACCAAGATCGGCAAGTTCGTGGAGGATGAGATATACATTCCGGACTGCATCGACGAACTGACGCCGCTGCTTTCGGTAGTGCCGCTTCAGATATTCGCATACTATGTGGCGAAGGAAAGAGGCTGCGACATAGACAAGCCGAAGAACCTGGCGAAATCCGTAACGGTAGAGTAGCCAAAGCCGGACTGCGGGTGAAAACCGCGGCAGGTCAAATTGCGGCCCGCAAAACTGTTGAGCCGGAGAACCGGGGAAAGCTGTTAAAAAGAAAGGACAAAATGAAAAAGTACGAAGTAAAGGACATAAAACTGGCGCCGTCAGGGCACCGGAAAATCGAGTGGGTAAAGCACAACATGCCCCTGCTGGCATCCATTGAAGAGGACTTTCTTAAAACAAAACCCTTTGAAGGGGTGAAGATATCCCTTTCCATACACATGGAGGCCAAGACCGCGTATCTGTGTCAGGTACTTGCGGCAGGCGGAGCGGACCTTTCCGCAACGGGAAGCAACGTGCTTTCCACACAGGACGACGTGGCGGCGGCCCTTGCTGACAGCGGCATCAGAGTATACGCCGTGCACAGAGCTACTGAAGAGGAATACAACAGGCACCTGGAAATGTGCCTTGAACATAAGCCGAACATCGTCATAGATGACGGCGGCGATCTCGTTGAGATACTCCATACGAAACGGCCGGAGTTGGCTGAAGACGTATGGGGCGGATGCGAAGAGACCACGACGGGAATCATCAGGCTTAAAGCCATGGAAGCGGACGGCGTTCTGAAGTTCCCCATGGTGGCGGTCAACGACGCGGACTGCAAGCACCTGTTCGATAACAGGTACGGTACAGGCCAGTCGATAATCACAAGCCTTATGGCCAACACGAACCTGATCATCGCCGGCAAGACGGTGGTGGTTGCAGGATATGGCTGGTGCGGCAGAGGCATAGCCATGCGGGCAAACGCCATGGGCGCCAGCGTCATCATAACGGAGATCGATCCGGTCAAGGCTATGGAAGCGAGAATGGACGGATATCAGGTAATGCCTATGATAAAGGCGGCGGAAGTGGGCGACCTGTTCGTTTCGGCGACAGGGTGCTGCAAGACCATCGCAATGGAACATATGCTGAAGATGAAAGACAGGGCTATCCTGGCCAACGCGGGACATTTCAATGTTGAGATAGACATGGCAGCTCTCGAGAAGGAAGCCGTTTCAAAGAACGAAGCAAGAAACAACATTACTGCTTACCACCTGGTGAACGGGAAGTCGGTCAACGTTATCGGCGAAGGCAGACTGGCAAACATCGCCGCAGGGGACGGGCACCCGGCGGAGATCATGGATCTCAGTTTCGCGGTACAGGTGCTGTCTGCCCTTTATGTGAAGGACAACCACGAGAAACTGGAGAACAAGGTGATCGATGTTTCCGGCGAGATAGACAGAAAGATCGCATTCCGCAAGCTGAAAAGCTGGGGAACGGAGATCGACAAGCTGACGAAAGAGCAGGAAGAGTACCTGAACAGCTGGAAGATATAAAAAGCAATAGTAAAACAGGTCTTGCTTTCATAGAATAAAAAAGAATGCAGAAAAGTTAACCAAATTCTTCAAAAATGAATATAATGGTTAAAAGATATGCGTTTGCGGCCCGTATTTTTCTTCATTTTGCCAAGAAGACGGGCGGCTTTTCTTTTTTTGAAAAAACAACGCTTTTGAGCATTAAAAAGTTAACCAAATTCTTCAAAAATGAAAAATTTGGTTAATGGTCGTGGGTTTGTAATTGTGTGGATGCCCGCTTGCGGGTGTGGGTTTGTAATTGCGACGAGGGCTATCCGGGATTCTAAGCCGTTGCTCTTTGTCTATCGGTTTTACATCTTTGCGGCGTAGTCTGTCACGCGCTGACGGGTCTTTTCTTCGCCCAGTATCTGCTGTATCTCCCATATGTCAGGCGACTGGGATTTACCGGTGAGAGCAAGGCGTATGGCTGTGCTTACGTGACCAACGTGACCTTTGAAATCATCCGGATTCTTCTTGTAGTCCTTGGGCTTTGCCGCGTACCCGAGATCCGTTGCGATTGCGCGGATCTTATCGAACCATGCGGACTGGTCGTCTGCATGATCGTACGTGTCCAGATAGCGGGCCAGGATCTCTTTGCAGTCCTCCGGGCTCACCTGTTCCGGAAGCTCGTCCTGAACTTCGAAGAAATCGTCGAAGAAGAATGATATGAAGTCGAACATCTGGCTTGCGCATACCAGGTCTTTCCTCGGTTTGTTGCCGCTGCGCCCTATATCCAGCGCTGCGGTGACCATCTCTTTGTTTCCGGAAATGAGAGAAACCAGGTCAGGGCGGAATTCCTCTGCCCAGCCCAACAGGAACTCATAGAGCTTTGGAGCCGGTATCTTCACCAGTGTATCCTTGGATACGTCACTCAGTTTATCCAGGTCGAAGAGAGCGCCCGAATTACTCATCTTATCTAGCGAGAAGGGGAAGTCGTCGGCAGGCGAGTCAGGATTATCTTTTCTCCACTCCTCATAGTTGGAGTTGAGGATAGTCAGAAGATATTCACACACTGCGGACGGATGATAACCCGTCTCTTTGTAGTAATCGAGAGAAAGTTCAGGGTCTTTTCTCTTGGAAAGCTTTCTCTTGTTGCCGTTCTCATCTAGCTTCATCAGCTGCGCCGTGTGGCAGTAGACCGGCGGCTCGAAACCAAGCTTTTCGAACAGTTCTATATGTATAGGCAGAGAAGAAAGCCATTCCTCTCCGCGCACCACGTGAGTGGTCCTCATGAAGTGATCGTCTATTACGTGGGCAAAGTGGTATGTGGGTATTCCGGTGGTCTTCAGGATGACGATATCCTGCATGTTTTCCGGCATGGAAAGCTTGCCGCGGATGGCGTCCTTCACCTGTATCTGGCGTATCTTTTCCGGCGGCAGATCATGGTTTCCTGTGGAACGGAGCCTGATTACATATGGTTTTCCCGCTGCGATATTTGCCTCGACTTCTTCGATGGAAAGGTCGCGGCATTTGGCGTATTTGCCGTAAATGCCCGGGGTAAGTTTGTTGGCTTCCTGTTCCTTGCGGACCTGCGCGATCTCTTCTTCCGTCATGAAGCAGGGATAGGCGAAGCCCTCCTTTACAAGATCTTTCACGAAACATTTGTATATCTCGCCTCTTTCGCTCTGGGAGTAGGGCCCGTATGATCCTTTGTCCCCCTCGAGGGTGGCGCCTTCGTCGAAGTGTATGTCGAAGAAATCAAGGGAGTCGATTATAGTCTTCACTGCGCCTTCAACGTAGCGTTTATCATCGGTGTCCTCGATCCGGAGATA
>JAFYIC010000178.1 GCA_017538845.1 Bacillota bacterium
GCTTCCCGGATCATTTCAGCCGGATCGCTGCGTTTTGTTAATGATCCTTCCGATTTCTCACTGTCACCGGCTTTTTGCTCCGCATCGAGCCCTGCGTTATTTAACTTATCCTGCCCTGTATCACTCATGCTTACTGCCTTTTCCACTTCACGCCTTCCCTGGTGTCCTCCAGGATGATCCCCTTATTAAGCAGCTCATCCCGGATCTCATCCGCTCTTGCGAAGTTCTTTGCCTTTCTTGCTTCCTGTCTTTCGTCTACCAGAGCCTGTATATCGTCATCGATACCGTCATCTTCGCTGTCTGCAAGGAGTCCCAGCACGTCTGCCAGTTCCTGAAGGACCTCAAGGGATTTCTCTGCGAATTCCTTCGAGCATCCGTCTTTTACTGCAATATTTATATCCGAGATCAGTTCGAATATCGCTGAGATGGCGTCCGCTGTGTTCAGGTCATCATCCATTGCCTTTATGAAGTCCTGCCTGTGGGCGTCGAAACCTTCATAGACAGCCTTTTCCTCTTCAGTCATCTGCCCCTCTTCAGTTGCCGCAAGATGCTTCAGGTTCTCCTTGGCGTTCTGCATCCTTGCAAGGCTGTTCTTCGCCTGATCCATCAGTTCCTTGCTGAAGTTTATCGGGTTCCTGTAATGACCGGACAGAAGGAAGAACCTCATTACTTCCCCGTCATAATCCTTGAGGATATCACGTACTGTGAAGAAGTTGCCCTTGGACTTGGACATCTTTTCCTTGTCTATGGTGATGTATCCGTTGTGCATCCAGTAGTTGGCGAACTGTTTGCCGTTGTGGGCCTCGGACTGGGCGATCTCATTCTCGTGATGCGGGAAGATCAGGTCCTGTCCGCCTGCGTGTATATCTATAGTCTCTCCAAGATACTTTCTGGACATGGTGGAACACTCGATGTGCCAGCCGGGCCTTCCCATTCCCCATGGTGACTCCCATGCTATCTCATCGTCCGCTTTTCTTGCCTTCCAGAGAGCGAAATCAAGGGGATCATCCTTTGCCTCGTCGACTTCAATACGTGCTCCCGATTCAAGGTCCTCAATGTTCTGTTTGGAAAGTTTGCCGTACTCCTTGAACTTCCTTGTGCTGTAGTAAACGTCTCCGTTTCTTTCATAGGCGTATCCCTTGTCGATAAGGTCGCTGACGAACTGTATGATCTCATCCATAGTCTCTGTAACCTTCGGATGCACCGTCGCCTTCTTTACGTTCAGGGCTGCCGCGTCTTTGTAGTATTCTTCTATGTATTTCTCACTTACTTCCCCTGCCGTGACTCCGTCTTCTCTGGCTTTGTTGATGATCTTGTCATCCACGTCGGTGAAGTTCTGGACGAATTTCACTGTGTTTCCTGTGTATTCAAGATATCTTCTCAGCGTATCGAATACCACGAAGGGTCTGGCATTGCCTATATGGAAAAAGTTGTACACGGTAGGTCCGCACACATATACCTTGACCTCGTTCTTGTCCATAGGCACGAATTCTTCTTTTTTTCTCGTAAGTGTGTTGTAGATATACATTTTTCATTCATTCCTTTCATCATTGTCGTCATTATCGGTTGTATCTTCATCGTCTCTGACGATATCTTCGCAGTTTATTCCGGGTTCGCCGCTCTGGTCCGGTTCACCGGCAGGCGCAGCATTGTCTTCCGCCGGAGCGCCATCTTCTGCCGCGGCGCTTTTCTTCGCGTCCTTTATGCCGGCATTTGCAGCTGCTTCCATTTCTTCCGATGTTACTGAGATAGCTCCGGCTTCGTGGAGTTTCTTCTCAAGCAGCACGATCCTTCGTCTCAGGCATTCTATCTCTATTGCTACAGGATCCGGCAGGTCCACCTGATTCAGGTCATTTGACGGTTGTCCGCCCGGGCGCTTTACTATGGTTCCCGGTATTCCCACTACCGTGCAGCCGTCAGGCACTTCCTGCAGCACTACCGATCCTGCTCCTATCTTCACGTCGTTTCCGACTCTGAAGGGTCCCAGGACTTTGGCGCCTGTGCTTATCACGACTCTGTCTCCGATGGTCGGGTGTCTCTTTCCTATGTCCTTTCCCGTTCCTCCCAGGGTCACGCCCTGATAGATGGTCACGTCATCACCGATCTCGGAGGTCTCTCCGATAACTACCGCCATGCCGTGGTCTATGAAACATCTGTGTCCGATAGTTGCTCCCGGGTGTATCTCTATGCCGGTGAAAGCCCTTGTCATCTGTGACACGATCCTCCCCAGCAGTTTCAGATGGTGTGTGTGTAAAAAGTGGGCAAAGCGATGCCAGAAAAGGGCATTTACTCCCGGGTAGCAGAGCAGTATCTCAAAAGCGTTCCTTGCTGCCGGGTCGTTTTCCTTTGCCGCCTGTATATCCTCTCTTAACCTTTTAAAAGCCAATTTTGGCTACTCTCCTGTCTTGTATCATCTATGTATACCGGTTGTTTGCGTTTTATCTGCCGTATTCCCTGCGGCATTATCAGTCGAGTTCTCTCGACCCGGAGAATTCCGGTCCGTGATAATCAGAGCCTTCTGTTTTCATAAGGCCGTATCTGTCCGCGATCTCTTCGAATCTTCTGCAGTCTTCCTCTGTATGGTCTGTGTGCCGGCATTCTATACCGTCCAGACCGCCTTTTCCGATGAGTTCGTCCACCAGCGCCTCTACAGCTCTGTAGAAATCCTCC
>JAFYIC010000179.1 GCA_017538845.1 Bacillota bacterium
GTAGACAGCAGCGAAGGACCTATGCCTCAGACCAGATTCGTACTCAAAAAATCTCTGGAGGCGGGAATAGACCCGAGACTGCTCATAAACAAATTAGACAAGAAGGATTCCCGGATCGATGAAGTGGTAGATGAGGTATACGAACTGTTCATGGACCTTGAAGCGAGCGACTCGCAGCTTGATTTTCCTATTCTTTACGGTATCGCAAGGCAGGGAATCGTAGTCAGGGATCCTGATGTAGTTAAAAACATCACTATCGAGAAGGGCGGAAGCAAAATACGGAAGAATGCCAAGGGCCAGGACGGACTTGACATAACTCCGTTATTCGAAACTATAATCGAACACTGCGACGCGTATCCCGATAAGAACGAAGAGCCTCTGCAGCTTCAGATTTCAACGCTTGCGTACGATGATTATATCGGAAGACTCGGTATCGGAAGAATCACAAAAGGGACTCTTAAAGAAGGTCAGACCATCGCCGTTGCCAAAGAAGGCGGCGAAATAGCCCAGAGAAAGATCAATCAGGTCTTTGTGTATAAAGGACTGAAACGTGTACCTGTAAGTGAAGCCCAGTCAGGTGATATAGTCGTGGTTTCAGGTATATCCGATATTTCCATAGGGGAGACCATTACAGATCCGGATGATCCGCAGCCTATGGAGATGATAAGCATAGAAGAGCCGACCCTATCCATGAATTTCATGGTAAACACATCGCCTTTTGCCGGAAGATCCGGAAAATACGTGACTTCGAGACATCTTAAGAGCCGTCTTGAAAAGGAACTGGAGGTCAATGTGGGCCTGATGGTCGAACCTACAGACAGCACTGACAGTTTCAAAGTCTCCGGCCGGGGCGAGCTGCACCTTTCCATACTCATTGAAAACATGAGGCGTGAAGGTTATGAACTTGCAGTCAGCAAGCCGGAAGTCATCATGAGAAGAGGCGGGAACAACGAAGTCCTAGAGCCTGTGGAAGAAGTTATAATCTCAGTTCCTGACGATTATGCGGGATCCGTGATCTCAAATCTGAACATTCGTAAAGGGCTCATGACAGAAATGAAAAGTGAAAACGGCTTTTCACGTATCGAATATCTGGTGCCGACCAGAGGTCTCCTCGGATTCAGAACGGAATTCATAAACGAGACGAGAGGAGAGGGCACTTTGGTAAGGCGGTTCGACAGTTTTCAGGAATTCAAAGGTGATATACCTCAGAGGACCAACGGCGTGGCCATCGCCCAGGAAGAAGGTATCGCAACGCCTTACGCGCTTTTCAACATACAGGAAAGAGTCAAGATGTTCATAGAACCGGGAACACATGTGTATGAAGGCATGATAGTGGGTATGAACAGCAGAGGCGACGACATGGTAGTCAATCCATGCAAAGCTAAAAAGCAGACCAACATGAGGGCTGCCGGAAGTGATGAGAACGTAAGACTGGCGCCTCCTGTAATATTCAGCCTGGAGGAAGCGCTGGAATTCATAAACAGAGACGAACTGGTAGAAGTGGTACCTGATGACATACGTCTCAGAAAGAAGTATTTGAAGGAACTTGAAAGAAGAAGAAACCGGGATTATTAAGGGAAAAGGAGAATGGAAATGTCAGAAAAAACAATGGATCTGCTCATATATCTGGGCAAAGCAGCGCTGATTTTCGTCATAGGGTTCATAATCTCGCTGATACTGGTACATTTGACTAAAAAGGCGCTAAAAAAAAGCAAGCTGGATCCGTCAGTACACACATTCATAGTTAACGTTGTCAGAGTGATCCTATGGGTAGTACTTCTTGTGGTGCTCATTTCATATTTCGGGATACCGACAGCACCGTTCGTTACAGTTCTGGGAGCATGCGGAGCAGCTATAGCTTTAGCCCTTAAAGACAGTTTAGCTAACGTGGCAGGAGGAATACTGATACTGATAACTCATCCCTTTGACAAGGGTGATTTCGTGGATCTTGGATCAGTTGCCGGATTCGTTGAAAAAATCGACATTCTGACCACTACACTCAGGACGAGAGACAACAGGATCATCACGGCCCCTAACGGCAAAGTCAATACCTCGATGATAACCAACTGGGACAGGGCAGATGTAAGGCGTGTTGACTGCACTATTTCAGTTAGTTACGATGACGATCTGAGTGTTGCAAGAAAAGTACAGGAAGATCTTGCAGCGGAATGCCCGTATGCACTTGAAACTCCACCACCGTTCATCGGTGTGAGAGAACACAGCGACAGCAGTATAGTTTTTGACTATTTCGTTTGGTGCAAGACAGAAAATTACTGGGATCTTAAGTATTATCTTGAAGAGAACATCACTCTCAAGTTCAAGGAAAAAGGCATCACCATACCATATCCGCAGATAGATGTGCATATAGATAAAGAAGTCAAGGAAAGGAGAAATGACAATGAGTGAGATACGAAAATTCAAAAGAGTACTTATCGCCAACAGAGGAGAGATAGCCATAAGAATAATAAGAGCATGCCGTGAACTGGGTATCAGAAGCGTGGCCATTTATTCTGAAGAAGACAGGAACACTCTTTTCCGCGAAAAAGCAGATGAAGCATATCAGATAGGAAAAGGTAAAGCTCCGGTAGATGCTTATCTTTCCATAGATGAAATTATAGAACTTGCGAAGGCAAAAGGCGTTGACGCTATCCACCCGGGATACGGTTTTCTTTCAGAAAATGCAGCTTTTGCAGAAGCATGCGCCAAAGCAGGAATCGAATTCATCGGACCTACTCATGAAATGATGAGAAGACTAGGTGATAAGATCCAGTCCAAACTGGTAGCTCATGAAGTGGGCGTACCGACCATACCCGGCGTTGATAAAGATATTGAAGACGAGGAAGAAGCTGCAAGGATCGCAGAAGAATGCGGCTATCCTGTAATGCTCAAGGCAGCTGCCGGCGGCGGCGGAAGAGGAATGAGGATCGTCAGGACTCCCGATAAGATAAGAGAAGAGTTCAGAAGCGCCAAAAGCGAAGCGAAAAAGGCATTCGGCATAGACGACATGTTCATTGAAAAATATGTTGAAAGACCGAAGCACATAGAAGTGCAGGTCCTGGGCGACAAGTACGGCAATCTGGTACACCTCTATGAGAGAGACTGCTCAATACAGAGAAGGCATCAGAAGGTAATCGAATTCACACCGGCTCTTTCCATAACAGACGAACAGAGACATGCGATCTGCAACGACGCCCTTAAAATGGCAGGGGCTGTTGATTATAGAAGCGCAGGTACTGTTGAGTTTCTTGTAGATAAAGACGGCAATCACTATTTCATCGAAATGAATCCGAGAGTGCAGGTGGAGCATACTGTTTCTGAAATGACTACCGGAATAGATATAGTCCAGTCACAGATCCTCATCGCAGAAGGATACTCCCTCGATTCTGATGAAGTGGATATAAAAGGGCAGGATGCTGTACAGCCGAGAGGCTGCGCTATCCAGTGTCGTGTTACTACAGAAGATCCTATAAATAACTTTGCTCCCGATACAGGACAGATAAAGATATACAAGACTTCATCAGGTTTTGGCATAAGACTTGACGGAGGAAACGGCTTTACCGGAGCTGTCATTTCTCCTTACTATGACAGCCTTCTGTTCAAGGCGACTGCTTTCGCAAGAAATTTTGAAGCCGCCAGAAGAAAAGCTATAAGAGCGCTGAGAGAGACAAGGATAACAGGAGTAAAGACTAACATCGCCTTCCTCCTCAACGTACTCAACCATCCGACTTTCATAGACGGTAAGTGTGACACTGGATTCATCGCTGACAATCCAGGACTGTTCAACATCGATGTGGGCAATGACAAAATGTTCAAGGTGCTTCATTTCCTTGCAGACAAATATGTCAACGGCAACAAGGGCGTCAAGCCGGACTTTGACGTGCCCGTAGCACCGAAATTCAAGCCGGAAGAGTTGCAGGCGCTCAGCGGCACGAAGCAGCTGTTTGACGAAAAAGGCGCTGAAGCAATTTCAAAGTGGGCGCTGGAGCAGAACAAACTTCTCATTACAGATACGACCATGCGTGACGCACAGCAGTCACTTATGGCTACGAGGGTAAGGACCAGAGATCTTGAGAAGATCGCTCCTGCCGAAGCCGTATACGGAAACGACCTTTTCTCACTTGAAATGTGGGGCGGAGCTACTTTTGATACAGCATACAGATTCCTGAAAGAGGATCCCTGGGAAAGACTTGCCACATTGAGAGAAAAAGTGCCGAACATCCTTTTCCAGATGCTGATCAGAGGCGCCAATGCAGTTGGTTACAAGAATTATCCGGATAATGTTATCCGTAGATTTGTTAAAGAATCAGCAGCTTCCGGCATCGATGTTTTCCGTATATTCGACTCACTGAACTGGATAGAGGGAATGGAAATAGCGCTTGATGAAGTACTTAATCAGGGTAAGATCGCAGAAGCTTGCCTGTGCTACACAGGAGACATCCTCGATTCATCAAAGGAAAAGTACGATCTGGATTACTATGTAAAGATGGCCAAGGAACTTGAAAATAGAGGCTCTCACAGTCTGGGCATCAAAGATATGTCAGGACTCCTCAAGCCAATGGCAGCGCGCAAGCTTATATCGGCTCTGAAAGATGAGATATCAATTCCTATCCATCTTCATACCCACGACACCAGCGGTAACGGTGTAGCATCCATACTGATGGCGGCAAGCGCAGGTGTTGATATCGTCGACGCAGCATTCTCAAGCATGTCAGGTCTTACATCCCAGCCGAACCTCAATTCAGTAGTTGCGGCAGTTGAAAACACGGACAGAGACACAGGGCTTGATCTTGACGGGCTTCAGAAGATATCCAACTACTGGAACGCGGTTAGACCTGTTTACAGTCAGTTTGAATCAGACTTTATGGCAAGTACCGCGGAGATATACAAATACGAGATTCCCGGCGGACAGTATTCAAATCTCAAATCTCAGGTCGAAAGTTTCGGACTGGCGCATAAACTGGAAGACGTAAAAGAAATGTACAGGCAGGTCAATCTTATGCTGGGCGACATCGTCAAAGTAACGCCGTCGTCAAAGGCAGTAGGTGATATGGCTATATTCATGGTACAGAATGATCTTACTCCGGAAAACATATACGAGAAGGCAAAGGACATAGACTTTCCGGATTCCATCGTTTCATTCTTTGAAGGCATGATGGGTCAGCCTGAAGGCGGCTTCCCGGAAAAACTGCAAAAACTTGTCCTTAAAGATAAAGAACCTATAACATGCAGACCGGGAGAACTGCTTCCGCCTGAAGATTTCGACGCGATAAAAGAACATCTCGTAAATGATCTGGAAGTGAAGGGAACTGAAAAGGATCTGCTCAGCTACACCATGTACCCGAAAGTATATGAGGATTACGTGGAGGCGATGAAGAAAGGCGAGACTTTTAGAAGAATGGGTTCAGACATATTCTTCCACGGACTGAAACTGGACGAGACCTGTGAAGTAGAGATCGCGGAAGGAACTACGCTTGTAATAAAACTGGTCGACGTACGCGAAACCGACGAAGAAGGTATGGCTACAGTGATATTCGAGGTGAACGGCACACGTGTGGCTACATCTGTCAAAGATGCTGATTTCAATACATCCGGAGGAGGGGGAAGCGTAATAACATACGCTGACGAAAACGACCCGGCGGAAATCGGCGCCAATATCCCCGGAAACATACTTAAGATACTTGTTGCAGAAGGGGAGAAAGTAGAAGAAAAGCAGCCTGTAGCCGTCATCGAGGCAATGAAAATGGAAACAAACATACTTGCTCCGATGAAAGGTAAAGTAGAACGTATATATGTAAAAGAAGGTCAGTCTGTTAAAGCAGGAGAGCTAGTAGTGAAACTGGCCGATTGATATTTGCAGTAACGTTATCGAAACAACAAAAATAGCCGGAATGGCGCCCAAATGTTGGCACAACAACATGAGGGCGCTCTTTTATTATCTATAATTTAATATGTATGCATGCATTGAAAACTGAAGGGGAGAGGCGCTTCAATTGACTGGAAATAACGGGGAAAAGAGAACTATGAACACTAAACGGATCAGGTCAAGGATACTGAGCCTGATTTTTGTATTTACCCTCATTTTCTCCATGACGGCGTATTGCACTCCCGTACATGCTTATGATGAAGTAAACCGGGTTTCTTTCACGGTAGGTTACTGGGCGGGAAACAAGGAATACACAAATAAAGAGATTTCTTTATCTGAACTGGCGTCAGCCTGCGGGACTCATCAGCAGATATATACCTGGATAGCCAACGGCAGCACTGTTGGTACTACTGAAGCCGAGGGCGTGTATATTTCGGATATCCTTGAGTATGTGGGGATAGACAGGAATTCAGTGTATTACTACAACTTCTTCACATCCGACGGATCGTCCTATCAGGGAGCTGCAAAGCAGTGGCAGGAGGGTCAGCTTTTCGGGACCAGATACAGTTGTGCAAAAGCTTTTAAGAAGATCATCAAGGACTATAACAAAGGCGGCAACGACGTAGTGGAGAACCCTGAGAAATATTACACCCTGGATAACGTTTACGACTACGATAACAAAAGGTTTTCTTCAGATGCCTGGGACAACAGGAGCGTAGTGGAACCTATGCTTGCCCTTCGTACTAAAGGCAGCAAATGGAAAGGATACACGCCTGCGTCGTGGCTGGACTTTTCCGGCCTGGGAACCGCAGGTAAGCCAATCCTCATGTTCGGGCAGGCCCAGCCAAACGAAATAACAAGAAATCTCCATGCACAGATGGTCAACAAAGTCCATATCTGGTTTGAAGGCTCCCCGACGATAACGCTGAAAGCAACGAATCTCAAAGGGAAAGTAGGGTCGAAAAAGAAACTGGAAGTACAGGTAAATACGCCTGATGAATATCTTACTGAGCAGGTGATCAAAGATCTGTCTTTTTCAAGCAGTAACAAAAAAGCTGCAAAAGTTTCTTCTGACGGTACTGTGACGTTCACAGGCGAGGGTGCCGCCGATATCTCCGTAGAATACGACGGAAAGGTCTACGATACGCTGACCGCTACGGGACAGGGCAGTGGAGATGATCCCGAAAAGCCCGACGAACCTGATGATCCCGATGATCCGGATGACCCGGAAGATGATGATAACGGCGACGGCAACGGAAGCGGAACCACATCGGGTGACGGAGACGGTAACGGCGGCAGTGACCATGGCAGCGGCTCATCTTCAGGAGCAGGAGATAATAACGCCGACGGCAGCAGCAACGGAAGTATCTCGACAGACGGTAAAGCCAATATCAAACCACAGGGCAGCGAAGCCGGTGAAGCTTCGGGAAGCGGACAGAAGGCAAACAAAGTCTATGAAATATCTACTTCAAAGGAAGCGCTGGCTGAAAGCATCAAAGGATCAAAACTTTTCAAATGGATAATGCTCCTGGCCGCCATAGCGATAATATGCGGCGGCACAGGTCAGGCTATATATTACAGGAGCCAGACA
>JAFYIC010000180.1 GCA_017538845.1 Bacillota bacterium
GAACATATGCGTAGTCGGAGACGATGACCAGTGCATATATCAGTGGCGGGGGGCCGACATAAGGAACATACTGGACTTTGAGAAGGATTTCCCCGGCACGGAGATAATAAAACTTGAGGAAAACTACAGATCGGTGGGCAACATACTGGACGGCGCCCATTCGGTCATTTCAAATAACAGGGGAAGGAAAGACAAGAAGCTCTGGACCTCCAAGGACAAAGGCGAAAAAATCACCTACTTCAGGGCGGACAACGAGAAGCTGGAAGCCCACCACACGGCCTATCTTATAGACCGGATGAAGACATCGGACAGGAAATACAGCGACTTCGCTATCCTTTACAGGATGAACGCCCAGTCCAGGAATTTTGAGGAAGCCCTTTCTGCAGAAAGCATACCGTACAGGGTGCTGGGCGGACTCAGATACTACGACAGGAAAGAAGTCAAGGACATCATGTGCTACATGCGTCTTGTACAGGACAAAGACGATGACCTTGCTCTTGTGCGGATCATAAACGAACCGAAGCGGGGCATAGGCTCCAAAACGCTGGACAAGTTCAGGACGCTGGCAGCCGTAAGAGGCGAGAGCCTGTTTGACGTGCTGAAGGATGAAGAAGTAGTCGGTTCTCTTTCCGCGAAGACGGCGGAGGCAGTCACTGGATTCATACAGGTGATAGAGGACTACAGGAACGAAAAGGAAAACCTGAGAGTGTCCGACATATACGACGGACTTCTCGAAAAGAGCGGATATCTGGCAGCGCTGGACGCCCAGGATACCATTGAGGCGGCTTCCAGGACGGAAAACCTGCTGGAGTTCAAATCCGTAATATACGACTTCGAAGAAGAGGATAAAAACATAACGCTGGATGAGTTCATGGAGCGGATCGCTCTCATGGCTGACATAGACAACCACGATCCCAATGAGGATGCGGTAGTGCTGATGACTCTCCACAGCGCCAAAGGTCTTGAATTCCCGGTAGTTTTCATGCCGGGTATGGAAGATGGCCTTTTCCCGGGGTGGAGATCCTACGAAGATGAGAGAAAGCTGGAGGAGGAGCGGCGCCTTTGTTACGTGGGCATGACCAGAGCGAAGGAACGGCTTATCATGAGCAGCGCTGAGACCAGGATGCTCTACGGCAATATCTCTGTGACTCGTGAGTCCCAGTTCCTGAGAGAACTGGACAGTTCGCTGGTGGAAGGCGACGCGGTATACAGGAAAAAGGAAAGGGATATCGTCCGGGAGGACGGGTACGGCAGGACTCCTGCCATCGATCCCTTCGATCAGCTTAAGATGGCCAGAAAGGCTGTGGCGGAAACTGCGAAGGGAAACAAAGAAAAGTTCGAAAACGGGGACGAAGTGCGGCATGCCAAGTTCGGTGAAGGAATCGTACTTGATACCGACGGAAAGACCATAACAGTAATGTTCAGCGAGTACGGCACGAAAAAACTCGTGGCGGAACTGGCGCCGATAAAGAAGATAAAGAAGAAATAGGCGGAGGTTTTCATGGAGGACAAAGCCGGAAAAATAAAAGAACTGGTGGAGAAACTGAATCTTGCCAGGCGGACGTATGAGCAGGAGGACAGGGAGATCATGTCCAACTTTGAGTACGACCGGCTCTATGACCAGCTGAAAGAACTGGAGGAAGAGACCGGCATCGTGCTGGCGTCCAGCCCTACGGTGAACGTTGGCTACGATGTGGTGAGCCAGCTGCCGAAGGAGGATCATCCTTCTCCCATGCTTTCACTGGACAAGACCAAAGACCCGCAGACCCTGAAGCACTGGCTGGGGGATAAGGAGGGACTCCTTTCCTGGAAACTGGACGGTCTCACCGTGGTGCTCACATATGAGAACGGCAGCCTTTTCAAAGCTGTAACGAGAGGAAACGGCACTACGGGCGAAGTCATAACAGCCAACGCCAGGACATTTGAAAACATCCCGCTTTCCATACCATTTAAGGGCCATCTTGTGCTCAGAGGCGAAGCGGTGATCAGATACAGCGACTTCGAAAGGATAAACGGAACGTTGCCCGAGACGGAGGCCAAGTACAAAAATCCGAGAAATCTCTGCAGCGGATCCGTGCGCCAGCTTGACAGCAGCATCACGGCCAGTCGCAGCGTCAATTTCTGCGCGTTCGCGCTGGTGGATGCAGGTCAGGAAGGCGATATTTCGGACACCCGCGAAGGACAGCTTAAGTGGCTGACGGAACAGGGATTCGAAGTCGTGCCTTACAAACGGGTGAACGGAAGCAATGTGGAAGAGGCAGTCAAATGGTTCTCGGAACGGGTAAGCGAAAACGACATACCTTCTGACGGTCTGGTCCTCACATACGATGATATAGAGTACGGAAGATCCCTGGGAACAACGGCAAAATTCCCGAGAGATTCCATAGCCTTCAAATGGGAAGACGAGATAATGCAGACGAAGCTCCTTTATATAGAATGGAGCGCTTCGAGAACGGGACAGATCAATCCAATCGCCGTCTTCGAGCCGGTGGAACTGGAGGGAACCACGGTTTCGAGAGCTTCCGTGCACAACGTGAGCATACTGAAAGAACTCAAACTGGGCGAAGGAGATGAGATTACCGTATATAAAGCCAACATGATCATCCCGCAGATCGCCGACAACCTGACAAAGAGCGGCACGGTAAAGATACCGGAGACGTGCCCCGTATGCGGCAGCGAAACAGTCCTGAGACAGGATGAGCAGGCGCAGGTGCTTTTCTGCCCCAATGAAAAATGCCTTGCGAAACAGATAAAATCACTGACGCACTTCGTCAGCAGGAACGCAATGAATATCGAAGGTATATCGGAAGCGACCATAGAAAAATTCGTGGATCTGGGATATATCGGACAGCTTGCCGACATATTCAGGATAAGCAGATACCGTGACAGGATAGTCCAGCTTGAAGGTTTCGGCGAGAAATCCTACGACAATCTCATCAATTCCATCGAAAAAGCCAGGAAGACCAGCCCCGCCAGATTCCTTTACAGTCTGGGTATAAGCGGCATAGGCGCAGCCAACGCAAAACTGATTGCACGGGCCGCATCAGGCGACTGGGAAAAGATGCGCGGCCTGACCGTGGATGAACTCACAACCATAGACGGCATAGGACAGGTCATGGCTGAGAACTATACGGCGTTTTTCGCGGATACCGATAACAGTGAAAAAGTCGATCAGCTGCTTTCAGAGATCAGCTTTGAAACAGAGGAAACTGAAGTTTCCGATGAACTGGCGGGAAAGATTTTCGTCATCACCGGAAGTCTGGAGCACTTTGAGAACAGGGACGCGCTGAAAGAATACATAGAGAGCCTGGGAGGAAAGACGTCGGGTTCTGTCAGCCGCAAGACTTCATATCTGATAAACAACGATATCAACTCCGGGTCATCAAAGAACAAAAAGGCCAAGGAGCTGGGCGTGGAGATAATAACCGAGGAAGATTTTCTGGAAATGGTAAAGGGAGGATCAGATGCTTAAGACAGGGAAACTGGACAGCAGACTGCTTGAGAGAATAGTATTTGACAATATAAAACTGAGACGGGACGAAGTCATCACACGGCCCGGCATAGGAGAAGACTGCGCGGTGATCGATTACGGCGATTACGAATGCGTCATGTCCACAGACCCTATAACGGCGGCTATAGATGAGATCGGAAGACTGTCGGTGCACATATCCTGTAACGATATAGCTTCAAACGGCGTGGAGCCGGTAGGTATAATGCTGGCGGTGCTCCTGCCCGAAGGGACTACCGAAGAGCAGATAGACGCCATGATGAAGCAGGCGGGACAGGCGTCCGAGGAACTGAACGTGGAGATAATCGGCGGTCATACGGAGATAACTCCGGTGGTAAAACAGCCCGTTATCATTTCCACCGCGGTAGGGCGGGGACCGAAGAACGGGTCCCAGTCGGCGGAGGACATGAAACCCGGCGATTATATCATGATCACCAAAATGGCAGGGATGGAAGGCTCCGGAGTCATCGCCTCAGATATGGGAGATGAACTCAGGACTTTCCTGACGCAGGATGAGATAGATGAGGCGAAAGCAATGCTGGACAGGGTCAGCGTAGTGCCTGAAGGCGTCATCGCGGGAAAGATCGGTACTCACGGCATGCATGACGTGACAGAAGGCGGAATACTGGGAGCCGTATGGGAGATGTGCGACATTTCCGGACTGGGCGCTGAAGTATGGGCAGACGATATACCGGTGGCGGACGTTACGAACAGGATATGCGAACATTTCGGCGTAGACGTTCTCAGACTCATATCCAGCGGCGCCATGGTCATAGCCGTACCTGAAGACAAGAAAGACGAGATGAAAAACGCCATGGATGAGGCGGGCATACAGGCCACCTACATAGGCAGAGTACGGGAGGCGGAGCACGGAGTCCGCATGACCCTGAACGGGCAGGAATGCGAAGTGGATCCGCCCTACAGCGATGAGATATACAGGGTAGTAGCAAAAAAGTAAAATGCAGTCCGGACCGGCCAATTGACATTGGCAATGGAACTGTTATTGTGTTAGAATAATCGGGAAGAAAATAATGAATGGGATCGTCCTTTGACAGCTTCGTCTGAGTGGTCTGGGTCCTGCGCAATAAGACGCTGTGAACCTTGTCAGGTCCGGAAGGAAGCAGCAATAAGCGGATGTTCTTATGTGCCGCAGATAAGCCTTTTCCATTTCCGGCGAGGCTGTCAAAGGACGATTTTATGTAACTACGGATATATACCCGTCAGACTGTAATGACGGGACGTATCCTGAAAGGCAGTGTATGTATACAGCTCTTTACCGCGCATACCGCCCGGAGGTCTTCGAAGAGATTTTGGGGCAGGACCATATCGTAAAGATACTGAAGAACCAGATAGCGACTGACACGGTCAGCCACGCTTATCTTTTCTGCGGCACGAGAGGAACCGGCAAGACGACCACGGCCCGGATACTTGCAAAGGGAGTCAACTGCGAAGATCCTGATGTGAACGGAAGGCCCTGCGGCAGGTGCCCCGCGAGTCAGGAGA
>JAFYIC010000181.1 GCA_017538845.1 Bacillota bacterium
GCCGACTTTCAGAACGTTAGGATGTACCATTCCGCATCCCAGGATCTCTATCCAGCCGCTTCCCTTGCAGACTCTGCATCCCTTGCCGCCGCACTTGAAGCACGTAACGTCCATCTCTGCGCTGGGCTCGGTGAACGGGAAGTGGTGAGGTCTGAACTTTGTCTTGGTGTCGTTTCCGAAGAGCTGCTTGGCCATGCTGTCCAGGGTGCCCTTCAGATCCGCCATGGTGATGCCCTCGTCCACGACCAGTCCTTCCACCTGATGGAACATAGGCGAATGTGTGGCGTCCGGAGTATCGCACCTGAAACATCTTCCCGGTGAGATGACCTTGATAGGCGGCTCCTGCTTCAGCAGCGTCCTTACCTGTACAGGTGAAGTCTGCGTTCTCAGCAGTATGTCGTCATTGATGTAGAAAGTGTCGCTCCAGTCTCTTGCGGGATGGTTCGGTCCCGCGTTCAGAGCATCGAAGTTATAAAAGACTGTCTCAACTTCAGGCCCTTCCGCAATGGAAAAGCCCATAGACATAAATATCTTTGAGATCTCCTCTATGGTTATGGTGATCGGATGCTTCACGCCCAGGTTGATTTCTTTGCCCGGTTCTGTAACGTCTATCCTCTCTTTTCTGAATGTGAGTATTTTCGCAGCGGCCTTGACTTCCTCGAACTTGTCATTGATGCGCTGTTCGATCTCATTTCTGGCCTTGTTGGCTGCCTGTCCCAGTTCTTTTCTTTCGTCCTTGCTGAGCTGGCCCATTGACTTGAGTATGGCGGTTATCTCGCCCTTTTTCCCAAGCAGTTTGACTCTCAGATCCTCGATCTCTTCGCGGGTCTTCACCTCTGCCAGTTTTTCTTTTGCGTTCTGTAAGATCTTGTTCAACTGATCCTTCATTTTCTCATTTGTCCTTTCTTATTGTTTCGGTCTTTTCCGGACCGTTACCGTCTCTTTTACTGATCCGGGCCTCATTTTCTCCGGATCCTTTTGAAGCTCTCTCAGCTGCCCTGCTGCAGCACCGAATGATACATGATCACGGCTGCCGCAACTGCTGCGTTCAGTGAATCGATATCTCCCCGCATGGGTATCTTTATCAATTCGTCAGCTTCTTTGATGAATGTTTCCGAAACGCCGTTTCCTTCGTTGCCTATTACGATGGCGGCATCTTTGCTCATGTCCGCGTCGTAATACATCCTGTCCGTGTCGAAAGATGTGCAGAACACTTTCTTTCCCCGGGCTTTCGCAAGTTCGAGGGCGTCTTTTTCTGTATCCGCATATACGACCGGAACTCTGAAAAGGGAACCTGCAGTCGCTCTTACGACTTTCGGCGAATATATATCGCCGGTCCCTTTCACCGCTATGATGCCTCCGTATCCTGCCGCGTCTGCTGTCCTAATGATGGTACCCAGATTTCCCGGGTCCTGAAGTTTATCAAGAATAAGTATATTGCTTCTGTCAGGTGCGAAATTTTCCGGCTCAGGCGCTTTGGAAACCACCGCCAGTATTCCCTGGCTGTTTTCTGTCTGGGCGGCCTTTTCAAAAAGGCTGCCCTTCATAAAGACTGTCCCGCCGTAGGCTTCGACCTTCTTCATGAGTTCAGGGTCAATCCCGGCATCATCGCTGATCACGATCTGCTGTATATCCTGTCCCGAATCAACAGCTTCACTGACCAGATTCTCACCTTCGATCAGATAGCACGAAAGCCGGTCTCTGTATTTTTTCTGGGCGAGTTTCTCGCACAGTTTGAATATCTGGTTGTCTTTTGACGAAACCGTCCTGAAATCAACCACTTTAACCTCCATGTCCATGACATAATATTTTATCCTATTTTGCCGCTGATTTCCAGTATTCAGGGAATATTTAACCGCTTTTGATTTACATAATCAATGTTGCGTCAATCGTTCCCTTTCCTGTGTTTATTTAAACAAACGTGCATGCCTCACAAAAAGACATGCACGATATATTCATTGAACAGTATTTTCCGAAGAGCGATACGCGCCGTGGCTTATGATCGTATGCCGCTGCCTATTCATCCTTCTTCATCAGGTCTTCGCTCTTGAGGAATGTCGGAATGGTGAATGAATTCGACGCTGTGCCTGTCAGGTCCATCTTCTTTTCCATCTCCTGCTGGCGCTGGTCGAACTGTTCCTCAGCCTCTGACTTTTCCTCTTCGGCGCCTGTATCATCATCGCTGTATCCCGTCTCTATGCCTGTGCCGTCAGTTCCCGTAGCTATTACGGTAACTACGATCTCGTCCTTCAGGGCTTCGTTGATGGATGCGCCGAAGATGACCATAGCTTCCGGATCCGCAGCTTCGGTAACCTTGTCTGCGACGCTGGTTACTTCCTGGAGAGTCATATCATATCCGCCTGCGATGTTAAAGAGGATAGCTTTAGCTCCGGCAATGCTGGTTTCAAGCAGCGGACTCTCCACAGCATTCTTTACAGCATCGTCTATCTTGGTCTCGCCCTTGCCGCTTCCGACTCCCATGTGAGCTACGCCCTTGTCCTTCATGACTGTCTGTACGTCTGCGAAGTCCAGATTGATCAAAGCGTCGTAAGTGATTATATCCGAGATACCCTGTACGCCCTGTTTCAGCACTTCGTCAGCCATAGCGAACGCATCCAGCAATGACGTGTTTGCTTCGGACTGAAGAAGCAGTTTGTCGTTAGGAACTACGACCAGTGAGTCAACGTATTTCTTGAGATACTTTACTCCCAGTTCAGCGTGTTCACTTCTCTTCTTTCCTTCAAATGAGAAAGGCTTGGTTACTACGCCGACTGTAAGAGCTCCGGAATCCTTGGCTACCTTGGCTATGATCGGGGCAGCTCCTGTTCCTGTTCCGCCTCCCATACCGGCTGTTATGAATACCATATCGGACTCGCCGATGAATTTGGTTATGTCTTCAAGATTCTCTTCAGCCGACTTCTGGCCAACGTCAGGATTGCCGCCTGCGCCCAGACCCTTGGTCAGCTTCTCGCCGATCTGCAGCTTGGTCTCGGCCTTGCATTTGGCGAGATCCATCTTGTCTGTGTTGATGGCCATGAAGTTTACGCCCTTCACGCCTGAATCTATCATCCTGTTCACTGCGTTACAACCGCCGCCGCCGACTCCAACGACTTTTATACGCGCAGCGACGTTCTGGTCATTCATTTCGAATTGCAACATCAGAAAATACCTCCTAAAATACGGTTCAATGTGCGATCAAAATTTATTCATACTACAATCTATAGTGCATTATAACACAAAAAAAGCGCATATGCCACAATTTTTCGTGGATGCGCGTTTTTTTCATTTTTTCTTCACAAAGGCGTTTTCAGCCACCTTTCATCGCGTTTTTTCCGTTGCCTGAAAGCGTTGAAAAAGCAACACGTCCGGCATCATCTGAGCTTCTTTCCGAAGGAGATATAATCGTTCTTCAGAACGGTCACAGTACCCCTTTCCACATGATTTTTCTTAAGATCATAGATAACTTTTCTCAGATTTCCGTTTTCAATAGTATGTGTTATGTCATCCCATTCGCCCCTGACATACAGCTTGTTTTTGATGTAGAGCTTCATGGTTTTTTTCGTCAGATCCATCTTCTTGAAGTAAAGATCCCCTCTTCTGACTATCCTCAGCAGTTTCAGGTTGCGGTCCAGCAGTCTCTGGTTCTTTGCGGTGACGGTTTCACCCAGTTCCGTCCTGTTTGCCTTTACGCCTTTCAGAAGCGTGATCTTCAGGGACCTCTTTGTCTTTCTGAGAAGCACCCCGTGCCTGTCGATTATGTAATATCTTTTGTTCCTCTTTATCTTAGCCGCGTTTCTTCTCTCTTTAACCTTGATGATGATCCTGTTCGGGAAATCTCTCTCGATCGACGCTTCGGCAAAATACGGATTGCTGAGAAGGGCTTTTTCCCCGTCCGATGTGTCCACGTCAAAGAAAATGTTCATCTTTTTCTTGATGTCAGTTTTCTTCAGGATGTATGCCCTGCTGTATTTGTGATTGCCCTCTATCTTGATCTTCTTGACCATGAAATAGTCGGATTTCATGAATACTATCGCAAGGACTACCACCAGGATGGCTATGCCTATCCTGAGGAGATAATTCTTTCTTCTTCTTCTTTTCCGCTGCTTGAATTCCTCGTCCGAAAGCTTCCCGCTGCTGGTGATGTAATCCATCCGGTAGAGTTCTTCGTCGGGAATGTCTATCGGAGGCACCTCATCCACTTCCCCGTCAAAGTATCTGCTCTCATTCTCAGGGATCTCATAGGGTTCCGGAGCATCCTCCGTGTAGTATGACTTCGGTGCTTCTCCGGTATCCTGCGGATCAGGGGCGTCTTCCGTGTAATACGAATCCGTGGCAGTTTCTCCGCCTTTGTCTTCGTAGGTATATGTGACATCGTCCGCGTTTTCCTGCACGTCAAGGGAAGACGCGTTTTCCGCATCTTCTGTGTCAGTACCGTTTTCTGCCTGTTCCGGAATATCTGAATCGATATCCCCGGGGACATCCGTGCTCACATCTTCTCCGGGAGCAGCCGTGTCCTCCGCTTCGCTTTCGCGGATCTCTTTGTCATCCATGATACGGTCTATCCTTCAATGTTCGCGTATATCACATCTGTAGCGTCTGTAAGCGCGCATTTCCTGCTGGCTTCAGACATCTTTTCGAGAAGGCTCCTGTCGTTCCTGAGCATATTGATATACTCCGATATCTTTTCGCCCGACAGCATCTTCTCCTCAAGTATGAAAGCCCCGTCCTTGTCAGCCACTGCCTTGGCATTGTAGAACTGATGGTTCCCCGTAACTATAGGCGACGGGATGAATACGGCAGGCTTGCCGCATACCGTCACCTCTGCCACGGTGAGGGCCCCGCTGCGGCTTATGACCATATCCGCAGCAGTCAGATATTTGTCCATATCGTTTATGTATTCCTTTATGCGGATATTGTCCGCCGGTTTTATTCCTTTGCTTTCAAGTTCGTGGAGGATCGCCTCGTAATAGAAGCTCCCGGTGCCCAGGCATATTTCTATCCCGTCCGCCCCGTTGTAATGCTCTATCACGTCCATCATGGCCTTGTTGATCCTGCCGGCTCCCTGGCTTCCGCCAAAAGCGAGCACTACGAATCTGTCTTTGCTGATGCCCAGGTCTTTTCTGGCGTCCTCTTTGTTCAGTGAAAAGAACTCCTTCCTCACCGGATTGCCTGTGAGAACGTGCTTTTCCGGCTGTTTGAAGTATTTTGCCGCATCAGCAAATCCCAGGAACACCTTCTTCGTATATTTCTCGGACACCTTGTTGGTAAGTCCCGGGAACGCGTTTGATTCGTGGATATATACGTCAGCTCCGAATTTGTATCCTGCCTTTATTACGGGAGCACTGGCATATCCGCCAGTCCCTATGACTATGTCAGGTTTGAATCTTTCGACTATCTTCTTGGCTTCGAGCTTGCCCTTTACCAGTTTGCGGGCCACATTGACGTTCCTGAGAAGGTTCTTCCGGTCTATACCTTCCGCTGTTACGAACTCTATGGGATACCCGTGCCGGGGCACGATCTTCTTTTCAAGACCGTGATCCGTCCCCACAAAAAGTATTTCCGCATCGGGCTGTTCCTGCTTTATCTTATCGGCTATGGCTATTGCAGGATATATATGTCCGCCTGTGCCTCCGCCTGTCATTATCACTTTCATAGTCTAGACCTCCCTCCCGGGGATATCTTCATCATCTGCCGGCTTTTTCAACGGCGCGGCTGAATGTCTCGATATGTTGAGCATGACTCCCATGGAGCCCATGAATAGCAGAAGCGCGTTGCCTCCGTAACTTACGAAGGGCAGCGTGATACCTGTCGGCGGCATTGAAGATGTTACTACAGCCACGTTGAGTATCACCTGTATCCCGATCATTGCTGTTATTCCGGCTGCCAGAAGCATGCCGAACTGATCCGGCGCGTTCAGCGCTATATGGATGCCTCTCCAGATGAGAAGCATATATACGATCAGCAATATGGCTACGCCCAGGAATCCCAGTTCTTCGCCTATTATCGCCAGTATAAAGTCGTTCTGAGGCTCAGGCAGATAAAGAGTCTTCTGTATGCTCTTGCCCAGACCTACTCCGAAAAGTCCTCCGCTTCCCAGAGCCATAAGCGACTGGGCCGCCTGATAGCCGTCGCCCAGAAAGTCTTTGAAAGGATCTGAAAAACTCGTTATACGGGTGTACCAGTAACTGCCTTTTCCAACTGTGAGCAGTGCCATGACTCCTGCTACGCCCAGTCCTGCTAGACCTCCTATCCATCCCCAGCTCATACCGGCGACCAGCATCATTACTACGATGATGGCGACCACCGTTATCGCTGTGGACAGGTTAGGCTGCATCATTATAAGTCCGCCAAGCAGAGCCGCCAGCAGGAAAAGCGGAAGTATCCCGTTCAGGAATGATTTTATCCTCTGGGGCTTCGCCGCAAGGAATGCGGCCACGAACAGGATCGCCGCCACCTTGGCTATCTCGCCCGGCATGATGGTAAATCCGCCTACTCCGAGCCATCTGGTGGCGTTGTTTCTGGTCACGCCTACGCCCGGCACCAGTACCAGCGCCAGCATCAGTACGCTTATCACGAGCAGCGGCACCGCTACTTTTTTCAGTTTCCTGTAATCTATGACAGCCATGATGAACATGCCTATGGTACCCATGACAGCCCACGCCGCGTCTCTTATGAGATAGCTGTACGCAGAGCCGTCGTGACTCAGGGCATAGTAATAACTGGAGCTAAATACCATTATCACTCCGAATATGACCAGTCCGAATGTAATGACGACCAGCATAAAATCCCCCGGTCTCATTTTTGTCGTGTCAAGGCTGATCCTTTTCATTTCGCTCCCAGTTCTTTCGCGCACTTTTTGAAGTGCTCGCCTCTCTGCTCAAAGCAGTCAT
This sequence comes from Bacillota bacterium, assembly GCA_017538845.1. Lineage (GTDB taxonomy): Bacteria > Bacillota > Clostridia > Peptostreptococcales > Anaerovoracaceae > RGIG7111. The sequence continues at coordinate 6,891 of JAFYIC010000181.1, forward strand.
ACATATCCCAGCTGGCGCATGCGGGAGAAAGCAGTACCGTATCTCCCGGTTCGGCCAGTTCAAATCCTTTTTTCACACACTCTTCCATATCTTTGCAAATGATGGAATCGGTAAATCCCAGCCTTTCGGCAGCGGCCTTTATCTTTGGCGCCGTCGTGCCGAGAAGCATCATGTATTTCACCTTTCCGTCGAAAGCTTCTATCAGTTCATCATATCCGGAATTCTTGTCGTATCCTCCGGCTATGAGTATTATGCCGCCCTTTATGGCCTGTACGGCTTTTATTGCGGCATCCGGATTTGTGCCCTTTGAATCGTTGACGAATCTTACTCCGTTTGCTTCACCGCAGAATTCTATCCTGTGCTCTACTCCCTGGAAAGTCCTCAGTGTCTCTGTGATGTCCTCAGGACTGAGTCCTGCGAAATATCCTATGGCAGCTGCCGCAAGAGCGTTCTCAAGATTGTGGCTGCCCGGTATTACCAGTTCGTCCGCTTTGCAGAAGGATACAGTCTCTCCTGCGGGAGTTTTTATGGTTATGACGTCACCTTCCATATATGCTCCCACATCCAGCTTTTCCAGCCTGCTGAAGGGGATCACCTGCGCGCCGCAGCTTTCCGCCAGAGCGAAACAGGCTTTGTCGTCGTAGTTTATGACCAGATACTCATCCGGGCCCTGGTTACCGAAGATCTTCGCCTTTGCAGCGCCGTAATTCTCCATGGTCTTGTGGCGGTCCATGTGATCCTCAGTAAGGTTCAGGATCGCTGAAACCACCGGCTTGAAGGTCACAGTCGTTTCCAGCTGGAAACTGCTGGCTTCTGTCACCAGCCACGTATCGTCATCGGCATTCACAGCGTCCGTCACCACGGCCACGCCGATATTACCTACTACTTTCGTCTTTTTCCCGGCATTTTTGAACATCTCACCTACAAGTGTGGTGGTGGTCGTTTTGCCGTTGGTACCGGTTATGGCCACATAGCTGCCGTTGCCCATTCTGTAGGCCAGTTCCAGTTCCCCTATTATCTCAGCTCCGTTTGCCTGCGCATCCTGGATGAATCCGAGCCAGGGCGGCACTCCGGGGCTCAATACGACCATATCTATATCTTTCGTATCTTCGGGCACTTCGCCCAGATACTTCTTTATTCCTGCTTCGTTTAAGAATACGGCAGTCTTTTCGTCTATCTCATCTTCCTTCTTGGAATCCTGCGCCATCACCAGCGCTCCCGCATCATGAAGCGCCTTGCAGGCTGCTATACCCGATCTGCCCATTCCGACAACGAGCACTTTTTTATCCTTCATATCACTGCATTTACAAGACATATCTGCCATCCTTTTCTTTTCCCGATACCTAGTGAACGATCACGAATCCTATGATGGCAAATACAACTGCTGCCATCCAGAACATGAACACTACGTTCTTCTCTTTCATACCGCTCAGTTCAAAGTGATGATGGAGCGGTGACATTTTGAAAACTCTCTTTCCTGTCAGTTTGAATGAGGCTACCTGTATGCATACGGAAAGCACCTCCAGAACATATACGAGCCCCACAATAGGAAGCATGAGTTCCATCTTCATTATTATCGCGGCTATGGTTATGCCGCCTCCCAAGGCCAGCGAACCGGTATCGCCCATGAATATCTTCGCCGGATTCTTGTTGAAAACGAGAAATCCCAGGCATGCTCCCAGTATAGACGCAGAGAATATCTCCGCCGGCGTAGAGAGTATCTTCATGGCGGTTATGGCGAAGAACAGCGCCGAAGCCGCCGTTACTCCCGATGCCAGTCCGTCCAGCCCGTCTGTCAGATTCACGGCGTTGACCATAGCCAGCACGGTGAATATGATGAAGGGCACATACCATATACCGAAATCAACATATATGTTCACAAACGGGATAAATACCTCTGTCCCGTACATCGGCGAATTGGCCAGGAACAGGGCCAGCGCGACCGCGATAAGCGCCTGCAGGCCGAACTTCTGATAAGCCCTGAGCCCCAGATTGTTTTTCTTTATTACCTTGAGATAATCATCCAGGAAACCCACCAGTCCGAACAGCAGGAATACTGCTATCAGGATCAGCGTGTCTATGGAATAATGCAGACCTGCGACAGTGGACACTATCACCGCCAGTATTATTGCCACGCCTCCCATGCTCGGGGTGCCCGCCTTTGAAAGATGGGACTGTGGTCCGTCTTCCCTGATATTCTGTCCTGCCTGTTTCTTCTGCAGGATAGGTATCTCGATCATCGTGAACAGAACAGCCGCTGCAAAGGCAATTATTATCGATATTACTATTGTGAAGTATCCCATATTACTGCTCCTGTCTCTCCATTATCAGATCGACGATATCAAACATGCCCATGCCGTTGGAGCCTTTTACGAGTATGACATCGCCTCTGTCTATGATGCTGTTCATTTCCTTCATGAAGTCTTCTTTCTTCTCAAAATACATAACCTTGTCGCTGTCCATAGTTTCCAGTGCCCCGTCTCTGATATCCGCTGAGAGTTTGCCCACCGCTATGAGAAGGTCAAGGCTGCATCCTGCTGCGTGGCGCCCTACTTCCTTATGGAAACGCGGCGACTCCTCACCCAGCTCGTACATATCGCCGAGTATGGCCACCTTACGTATGCCGTTGGTGCTTGCCAGAGCGTCCAGAGCCGATTTCATGGAATAGGGGCTCGCGTTGTATGTATCGTCTATTACTTTTATTCCGTCATTTGTCCTTACGGTCAGTCTTTTATCCGTAAGTTCAAGGCCTTTCAGAGCCTCAGCCGCTTCCTTCAGGGTTATCCCTTCAACGGAAGCTGCAGCGGCCGCCACAGCGGCGTTATACGCGTTGTGAGCGCCCGGTACCGACAGTTCGAACATCTGGGCCTCTTCATCGTGTTCCAGCATGAAACGGATGCCGTCTATGCCCATATCCTCCAGATGAGAAACTATGAAATCGCATTTTCCGTTTTTGCCTGCGGTGATGAGCCTGTATTTTGTATTTATACGGTCCCTGTTCAGGAATTCATCGTCTTCATAGACTATCAGGGTGCTTTCCTCATCGAAAAAGTCCGTGATCTCCATCTTTGCTTTGAAGATGCCTTCACGGCTGCCCAGATTCTCTATATGGGAAACGCCTATGTTGGTTATCACGCCTACGTCCGGTCTTACTATGTCCACCAGCGTGTGTATCTCGCCGGCTTTGTCCATGCCCATCTCGAATACGCCCATTTCAGCGTCTTCACCGATGGAAAGTATGGTAAGAGGAACTCCGATGTGATTGTTGAAGTTCCCTTCGTTGCTGTACGTCCTGAAGCGGGAGCTGAGGATACATCTGATCATGTCCCTCGTGGTCGTCTTTCCCGTGCTTCCCGTGACCGCTATTTTCCTTATTCCAAGCACACCAAGATAGTAGGAGGAAAGATCCTGCAGAGCCCTGGTCGTATCCACCACCTGTATGACGTTCATGCCTTCCTTTGCGGCCAGCATGTCCGCCGAATCTTTTCTTGATACGACAAAAGACCTGCACCCCCGTTCCATTGCCTGCGGGATGAAGTCGTGGGCATCAAATCTCTCTCCGATCAGCGGAAAGAACAGATCCCCTTCACCGGCGGTACGTGAATCGGTTGATATCCCTGTGACCTGGTCTTCTGCGTTCCCCGACCTGATCATCCCTTTCACGCCTTCCGCTATCTGTCTGATATGCATTTTTTTCATATTATCACCGCCTGTTGTCTGCGCCCTGTATGCATTAACTTATGTCAGTCTGACGACTTCGGCTGGATATTCATGTATCTCAATATATTGGTCATCGTTTCCTGTACCGCAGGCGCTGCCGTAGCGCTGCCGTACAGAACGTCTTTCGGGTTGTCCACTACGATCAGTATGGTGAACTTAGGATCTTCAACAGGTCCTATGGCTATACATGACGAATATACCTGCTTGCTTATCTTTCCGTTTATGGTCTTTTCCGCCGTACCGGTCTTGCCGCCGATAGCGTATCCTTCCACCTTGGCGTTCTTTGCGCCGAGATTATCGACGTTGTATTTCATAATGTCCAGAACTTCTTTGGCCGTATCTTCGGATACCACCTGTCTGACTACCTTGGGCTTTACTTCCTCGACTACGTTGCCGTCATCATCAAGGAACGCTTTTACCAGATGCGGCTGCATCAGTTTGCCTTTGTTGCCGTATGCCGAAACTGCCGTTGCAAGCTGTATCGGCGTAACGTTGATACTCTGTCCGAATCCCATTCTGGCAAGGTCGGAGTGGAGCAGTCCTTCCTGCGGAAGCATTATGGAACTGGTCTCTCCCGGAAAATCTATCCCGGTAGGTTCTGTTATTCCGAAGTTCTTCAGATACGTGTA
>JAFYIC010000182.1 GCA_017538845.1 Bacillota bacterium
GACGGAGCAGGTTCGAATTACGTGCCGGAAGACAAGTATGTCGAGATATATGAGAATATGAGGTGACGTTATGGCAACGGTAGTTCTTGAAAACGTAAGAAAAGAATATCCATTCGACAATTCGGACAAGAAGAAGAAACGCAAAAGCAAGGCTGATGACAGACCTGAAAAAAAGTCCGACCTTGAGGTAACAGGGGAAAGGGTCGTAGCGGTACAGGATTTCAATATTGAAATCGATGACCGGGAGTTCGTCGTGCTGGTAGGACCTTCCGGATGCGGCAAATCAACTACGCTGAGAATGATAGCGGGACTTGAAGATATAACGTCCGGAAACATATACATAGACGGCAGGAAGGTCAACGATGTGGAGCCGAAGGACAGGGATATCGCCATGGTATTCCAAAATTATGCTCTCTATCCGCACATGACCGTATATGACAACATGGCATTTTCCCTGAAGACGAGACAGGAACCGAAAGAAGAAATAGACAAAAAAGTAAGGGAAGCAGCTGAGATCCTTGATATCACACCGCTGCTGGACAGAAAGCCCAAGGCTCTGTCAGGAGGTCAGCGTCAGCGTGTGGCCATAGGCCGCGCATTTGTAAGGAATCCGAAGGTTTTCCTTATGGACGAACCACTCAGTAATCTGGATGCCAAGCTGAGAAACCAGATGCGCGCGGAGATAATCAAACTGAGGGACAAGATAGACACAACATTTATTTATGTAACCCATGACCAGATAGAGGCAATGACCCTTGGAGACAGGATAGTCATCATGAAAGACGGCTTTATCCACCAGATCGGTACGCCCCAGGAGGTGTTCAGCCACCCGGCCAACGAGTTCGTAGCCGGTTTTATAGGCGTGCCGCAGATGAATTTCTTCAGGAACTGCAGTCTAAGAAAAGAGGGCAGCAGTTATACAGTCGATGTGATGGGAAAAACGTACACCTTGACTGATAAACAGTGCGAAGCACTTGACGCAGCAGAAACAGGGGATATACCCGTTACGATAGGCGTGAGACCTGTGAACATGACCGTGTCACAGGATGAAAGCGCAGAAGGCATACCTGCCACAGTCGAGGTCTTTGAAATGATGGGAAGCGAAGTCCACATACATATGAATGCAGACGGCTCGGATGTGATCGCTGTTGTGCAGACTTCCGCTTTAGGAGACGACCGGATCAAAGCAAAAGACCGGATAAAATTTGATTTTGATCCCGGGCAGATGCATCTCTTCGATAAGACGACGGGAGAGAACATGATATAAAACATAACCGCGGCTCAGCCGGATGTTTCGCCGGATGCCGGTGACGCCTGCATCAGAGGAAAGCATCGGTGTACTTTGGGCAATGAGAGGGAAGGGAGATAACTAACTATCTCCGGATGAACGGAACAAAATGAGTTAATACAGCGCGTACCGTAAAAAGGGCGCGCTGTTTATATACACGGTAGTTTATGGTAAAATAACCGTAACAAGTATATCGACAGAGTTAACAGGGAGGTACGAAGATGCCGTATATAAGGATAAAAGCTTATCCGAAGGATGAGGAAACAAAGAAGACGATAGTTGAAGGAATCAACAAGGTGTTTCTCAATCACTGGGGATGCCCGCCGGAAGCGATAAATATATCTATAGAGGAAGTGGCTCCGGAAGACTGGGACGCCCAGGTGAAAGAGAAGGAGATAATTCCTAACATGGACAAAATGATGATCGTAGACGGAGAAAAGAAGTACTGAAAACTGCGCGCCGAAGCAGCAATACCATCCGGACGACGGATGATCGGGAGGTACCAAAAATGAAAAAACGCACAAAAGCCGGATTTATGATACTGCTGACAGTATGTGTCATCTTTCTGGCGGCGATGGTTCTGTGCGCCTGCGGAGGGGAGCCGCTGCAGAAAGCATACGACGATCTGAAGAAGGCCGGCAGGGAAAGCATAGGATATACGCCATACTATGATGAATCAAAGGATCTGCTGCAGGTGGGTTTCAGTGACTCCGCGGATCTGGACGAGGCCTTTGATATTCTGAACAAAAATATACAGGACGAGGACGTAGGAGGAATATACTTCAGAACCTCGTACACCGTGGATAGTGATTTCATAAGCAAGCTGGATGAAAAGATAGGGGATATCTCATGTAAATCCCTTAGCATGCTGGGCGTGAGCACAGAGATAGCCAGCTACGGCAAGGGCAAATGGCTGAAGAACGCGGACAAGGCTGAAATAATATATGTCCCGGGCCTGTGGCTGTTCAGTGACAACAGCAGCAATGCGGAATCAGACCTTGAGAAGATAGAAAAGGTCTGGACAAGCGATACCGGGTTCAGAGGAGTCAGTACGATCCCGAACGTAAAGGAGATCGGCGTAGCGGCGGAAATAGAAATGCTGACAGATCCTTCTGATACCAGTGAGGAGCAGACCGACAGTTCGGCTTCAACTGACAGCGAACAGAACGATGATTCTAACAGTGAAGAGGAGCCTGTATACAGTTTCTCGCCCACATACGGTGGCCCGGAATCTTTCCTGGAGCTCAAAAAGGCAAAGAAACTGGATCACATACTGGTGGCGCCGTGTTCACAGAAGTATAAGCTTGAATATACCGGCGGCGAATACATATTCGCCCTTCAGAACGTGCGTCCTAACGTGCTCATAAATGAACCGGAAAAAGAGCTTGATAAGGATAACCTGATCAGGATAAAAGATGTGGACATTTCGAATACGGAAGGGATCACCATGTATAAACAGAACGTGCTGGAAGATTTCCTTGAACTTGAAACGGAGAAAGTCTATAAGAAGTGCATCAAATTCAAGAAGAGTTCGAAGACGCCGAAGGTAAGAGGAAAAGCCCTCGTATATATGGCTACGCCGGACAGCACTGACTGGAGCAAAAGCCGCAGGTACTCCTCAAGCGGCAAGCTTCTGTTTTCGAATGAAATCGGGAACAGGATAAAGACGCCCTCAAGGGCAGGGGATTACAGCACATTCATATACGCCTATCCGGTATATAAGCATACAGGCAAGTATACATC
>JAFYIC010000025.1 GCA_017538845.1 Bacillota bacterium
AAACCTCCATAAATATCGGAAGTATCACCGGATTACGCTGGGTCTTGTCGTAGATAAACCGTCTGAGACCGTCTCTTACGGCAGTTTTCATGGCGTTCCAGTCTCCGGATCCGCCTTCTGTCTCATCCAGTATTCCGGCTGCAAGGTCCGTAGCCTCTTCGATAAGGTCTTCGTTCTCTCTAACGTATACGAAACCTCTCGATATGATGTCCGGTCCGGAAACGACTTTTCTGGTGGCCTGGTCTATGGACGCCACAACTATGATAAGTCCCGACTCCGAGAGCAGTTTCCTGTCACGAAGCACGATGTTGCCCACGTCTCCGACTCCCAGTCCGTCTACCATTACGTCATCGGCAGCCACTTCTTCCTCCGTCTTAACGGCGCTGTCCTTAGTAAGAGTCAGCGAATCTCCGTTTGACAGGATGAATATGTCCTCTTTCTTTCTTCCCAGGTCTTCGGCAAGGTCCGCATGCTGTTTCAGATGCCTGTATTCCCCGTGTACCGGCATGAAATACCTGGGGTTTATGAGAGTGTGCATCAGCTTCAGCTCTTCCCTGCAGGCATGACCTGAAACGTGGATATCCGTGATATCCGAGTAGATCACTTCCGCGCCCTTTTCAAAGAGTTTGTTGACTACGTTGGAAACTGTCTTCTCGTTTCCCGGCACGGGCGTCGAGGAAAGCACCACCATGTCGCCTTTCTTGATCTGTATGGCCTTGTGATCCGAATTGGCCATTCTTGCAAGGGCCGACATGGGCTCGCCCTGGCTACCCGTTGTGATTACAACAAGTTCTTTGTCAGGGACGTTCTTTGCCTCAGTGATATCTATCAGGACGCCTTTCGGTATCTTAAGATATCCCAGTTCCACGGCAAGGCTTATTACCTTGACCATGCTCCTGCCTGAAACGGCAACTTTACGGTGGAACATCACCGCGTTGTCGATGATCTTCTGTATCCTGTGGACGTTGGATGAGAACGTGGCCACGATTATCCTGGCCTTTGACCCTCTGAATATGTTCTGCAGGGCTTCGCCTACGTTTTTCTCCGAAGCCGTATATCCGGGTCTTCCCGCGTTGGTGCTGTCGCACATCATCAGCAGCACGCCTTTACGGCCTATCTCCGCCAGCCGTCCGAAATCGATAGGTTCGCCGTCTACCGGCGTATAGTCTATCTTGAAGTCTCCCGTGTGGAAGACCACTCCCACCGGAGTGTTTATCGAAAGGCATATCGAGTCCGCGATCGAATGTGTCACTCTGATGGTCTCCACGGTGAAAGGACCGATTTTGATCTTATCTCCGGCGTTTATGGTACGCAGGTCCCCTTTCAGTCCGTGTTCATCCAGTTTGTTCTGGATCAGCCCCAAAGGAAGTCTGGTGCCGTATATGGGCACATTTATCCTTTGCAGCAGATAAGGTACGGCACCGATATGGTCCTCGTGACCATGTGTGATGATCATTCCCTTTACCTTGTGGGCGTTCTTGATAAGGTAAGTAAAATCGGGAATGACGATGTCTATGCCGTACATCTCGTCATTGGGGAAACAGAGGCCGCAGTCAATGATCAGTATGTTGTCCCTGTATTCGAGGACTGTCATGTTTTTACCGATCTCATGAAGTCCCCCTATGGGTATGATCTTGAGCTGCTCCTTTGCTCCCCGCTTAGTATTCTTTTCTGTTTTCATATATTCTCCTTTTCCCAAAAGGAATAAGAAAAACTATTTTACTACTATATTCACCAGCTTTCCGGGAACTGCAATGACTTTGATAATGTCCTTCCCTTCTGTCAGCTCTTTTATCTTTTCGTTCTCAAGAGCCAGTTTTTCAAATTCCTCCTTGTTTATATCAACTGCAACATCAATCTTGTCTTTGACTTTTCCGTTGATCTGCAGTACTACCTCTACTGTATCCTGTACCAAAGCGGCCTCGTCTGTCTCCGGCCAGCTTTCGTCGTATACGCTCTTTTCTCCGCCCAGAGCTTCCCACATTTCTTCACAGATATGCGGTGTGAACGGTGAAAGGATGAGTACCAGCTTCTTTATGCTGTGACCCAGGAGCGCAGGATCCATATCCTTTTCCTTCAGGTATTTGTTCATCTGGTTTATCAGTTCCATTATAGAGCTTATAGCTGTATTAAAACTGAAACGTCCTCCGATATCCTCGGAAACCTTCTTTATAGTCTTGTTGAGGGCAAATGCCAGTTCTTTGTCGGCCTTTGTATTTACGTTATAGGCGTCGGGTATGTCAGGATTGTCCTGTACGAAGTTGTAGACCATCTTGTATACCCTGTTCAGGAACCTGAAGCTTCCTTCAACGCCATCGTCCGACCAGTCAAGTTCTCTTTCCGGCGGCGCGGCGAAAAGTATAAAGAGTCTTGCTGTATCTGCGCCGTATTTCTCAATGATCTCAGCCGGGCTTACTACGTTGCCGATGGACTTTGACATCTTCTTGCCGTCTTTGATGACCATGCCCTGGGTGAGCAGATTATCGAATGGTTCGTCCGAATCAACCAGTCCCAGGTCGTGGAGAGCCATCTGGAAGAAACGCGCGTACATGAGATGCAGGATCGCATGCTCAACTCCGCCGATGTACTGATCCACGTTCATCCAGTATTTGATCTTGTCAAAGCTGAACGGCTCCTTGTCGTTCTTTGCGTCGCAGTATCTGAGGAAATACCACGAAGAATCAAGGAACGTATCCATTGTGTCTATCTCACGTTTTGCAGGCTTTCCGCAGACAGGACATACCGTGTCTATGAAAGTCTTGCTTGTTGTGAGGGGCGATTCGCCCTTTCCTGTGAATTCAACGTCTTCTGGCAGGAGCACTGGAAGGTTCTCCTCTTTTTCAGGTACCCAGCCGCAGTCTTCGCAGTAGATCATCGGTATAGGCGTACCCCAGTATCTCTGTCTGGAGATGAGCCAGTCTCTAAGCTTGAAGTTTACAGTCTTCTTGCCTATGCCCTTCTCCTCCAGCCAGCTGAACAT
>JAFYIC010000026.1 GCA_017538845.1 Bacillota bacterium
GTTGAACATGAAGAAGGGCGCTTTCTCCTTCGAAGCCTTGTATTTTTCATATTCAGCTATGACTCTCTCGTAGTTGGCTTTATCTGAAACGTAGTTCCTTACCTTTTCCGGATCCTTCATGTCTTCAACTGAAATGAACTTGTCAAATCCGAGGTGCGGATATACGTTGCTTCTGTTGTACGAATCCGCCTGCCCCGGGTGGAAGGCGATATTGCCTCCGTAACCCTGCTCCTTCAGAGTCGACGCAAGAGAAGGTGAATCCCCGGTTATGCCGTCATTGTATATGGCCTTATGGAGCGGCAGGAATGCTGAAGTGTTTCCCGTAAGGAATTCGTGCTCTGTTATGGATGTTCCGCCACCGAGCACTGACGTATGCAGCGTTCCCCGGATGGTATTCTTTCTCAGGCTGTTGAAATACGGTATATATTCCTCTGAAGTCCCGATGTCTGCCAGAGCTTCGAGATCGGAGAAGGATTCGTTCATAACGACTATGATATCCGGCGTCTTCTTTGATGTGACTGCGCCTGCGGATGCCTTGTCGGAAGGATATTCTGACGCGATTTTTTCCACTGCGTCTTTTGAATAGCCTTCAGGCTCTTTCATCTTCGTATCGGTCATCGTAGCCGCGAATCCGAGAACCGTACCGTATTCCTCATAGCTTTTATCCGGTCTGTATCCGTCCACTGATATACCCTGATCTTCAAGATAACCCGTGAAGAAGAACAGGCCGGCAAGACCTCCGACGCATACGACGGTGACAGCCGCGAGAACAAGCCGTCCTTTCAGACCGAGTCCCTTTGATGATTTGAAGGATACCGCAACGCTTATATATATAACAGACGCTGTGATGATCCACAGCGCTCCGCTGCTGAATGTCATAGTGTAGTTGGAAAGCACGTCCATGCCCGTCCCGGCAGAGGCTATGTCTGCCGCTATGAGGGGCGAACCTCTGAACAGCAGCATGATGTAGTCCACTATTCCCAGCACCATGGCCAGAACTATGGTAAGCACGATGGCGATCTTGGCCCTGTTGAAAATAACGTAAAACACGAACAGCACTGCGACGATGATGACTATATTAAGAAGTCCGTACAGCGAGAACAGTTTTCGGAATATCTCAACTGTGTCCGCATCCGTCGCCTTGTTAGTTATCCAGTAAGCTGCAAGCGGCGTCAGCACGAACATGATCTGCAAAGCCCTTTTTTCAGCGATGCTGGCGCTGCGTCTGCCGGACGCTTTACCGGCTGTGGCCCCATAAAGGAAGCTCCCTTCCGATGCTCTTTCAGACTTTACCGGTCTGCCCACACACCTCCAGGGGATAAGTACTATCACCAGCGCTGCGCAGACGGCAACGAAATACCATGTCAGACTGAACTGTACTTCCCTGCTTTGTAAAAACAAAAAAACAAGGCATGCTGCCAGCATCAGCACTGACAGCAGCTTGTTTATCCCTAATCCGAATCTGCTATTTATACTCAATGTGTTTTTTCTGTTTCCATCCATTTATAGTTCAATCCTGCCTGTGCCAATTATATTAACGGCGGGTCGCAATGTCAAATGAGGCCCTGACGTAATGGCTGTTTGCATATGAGACGCACACACAGTAAAAGACCCCTGCGCTCAGCGCAGAGGTCTTCTTTTCTCTGATTATCTGATAAGCGCTTCGGCTTATATTCCTTCGATCTGTCCCGGAGGATTCTTGAATCCCTGAGTTCTTATGCCGAGGATGATGAGACCTATAACTACCCAGCCTCCTAATACAACGTATGTAACCCAGCTGAATCCTGTCAGTACGAATACGAGGATCGCAGCACCTATGATAGGACATATGATGTAGAGGATCCAGTCTTTTACTGACTTGTACTCTTTGTTTATGCCTACGAAGTGCCAGATAACCGCTATATCCAGAAGGATAAACGATGATATCGCGCCGATGTTAACCAGCAGAACCAACGTTTCATACGGAATGAACATAACGCCAAGTGATATGATCGCGATTGCAAGTGTCGCTGTGTATGGAGCCTGCCTCTTCGGGCTGATCTTTGAAAGGAATCCCGGAAGGTTCCTGTCACGCGCCATATTGAACACGATACGTGCCGCGCCTGCCTGTCCGACAAGTACGTTTACGAAGATCGCGACTATGAATATACCCTGTACTATTGAGTATACCCATCCGCTGGCGAACTGGTCGAATACTACGTAGAATCCCATTGCGTCAGGGAATACTGAAGGATCTTTGCCTCCCCATGCGAGTTCATAGATGTATGTCTGGAATACGAAGATGAAACCTGCAACTATGATCGCAGCTATGATCGCCTTACCAACGGTCTTCTCCGGATTCCTTGTCTCTTCTGCAAGAGTTGAGATTCCGTCAAAGCCGAGGAATGACAGACATGCAATACTGCAGGCTGTAGCGATGAACTGAGGTGTAAGAGCGCCCTTCTCATAGAGCGGGTCTATTACAGCCTTTCCGAATCCGCCGCCGTTTCCTACGAACTTGATCGCAAGAGCGATAACAATTACCAGACAGATACACTCGAGAACCAGGCATACCCAGTTAACTCTGGACAGGTCTGTGATACCCAGCAGGTTAACTATCGTTACAAGGGCTATAGTAGCAACTGCCCATACCCACCATGGTGCTCCGAACATATCGTTTACATAGATTCCCATTGTCTTGTAGAGCAATGCAGGAATGAAGAAGTAGTCAAGCAGGATGATCCAGCCTGCTATGAATCCGATGTAAGGATTGATACCCTTTGTGATGTAGGTGTATACGGATCCTGACATAGGATACTTCTTTGCGAAGTGGTAATAACTCAATCCCGTGAATATCATTGCGATACACGCGATCAAGTAAACCAGAGGAACTTTATTCCCTGAAGCCTTTGCCACTTCACCGAACACCGAAATCGGTGCGATCGGTACCATGAACAGAAGGCCGAATACGAGAACGTCTTTGAATCCCAAAGCGTTCGATTTCAGGGTCAAAGCCTCGCCTTTTGAGTCTTGACTCATAGGTAGTCTCCTTTCTTAAAATACCAAAAAAAAAGATAAATTCACGCATACATGGTAAACCATAACAAAGAAAAGGTCAAGTATTTGTTAGAAAACACAACAAATATGTCCTGGCCCTGATATCACTGCGCTTTTTTCTTCCATCTGTACCACAAATACGTCAGTATCCCTGCGAAAACGAGTTCATCAATGAGATATTTGCCCGCATGAAAGACAAATTCGGTATGGCGGACAAAATGCGCGAGCAGCCAGTCCAGCCCCGGGAACAGAAGGCTCCCGATCAGAGCGAATACCGCAAATGTAACTACAATTTTGAATTTACTCATAATACTCTCACCGTGTTCTTACGTGTTTTATCAATTACGGAGATTATATCAAATAAAAGGCTTTCTCACAATAACCCGTGGCGTGGCACGTTTCCCGTTGCATAAAAAAAGACCCCTTTGCTGAGAAAGGGGTCCCAGGTATCAGGCTATTTCAAAAGCTTTGCTATGGTCTCTGCGCACTTGACGCATTTCTCCTTTGAGATAGATGCGATGGATACGCGTATGCCCTTGGCAAGCGAAACGCAGTAGATGTCGTTCTTCTCAAGCTCGGCGCCCAGAGCCGCCGGATCGTCGCAGGCGATGGTCACAAAGAATCCTGCGTCGAAGGGCACGCACTCCACTCCGTTATCGTTGAGGACTTTCTCGAAAGTCTTTCCCCTGTCAAGGGGCATATCACGGTAACCGCGTCTTTCGTCGTCTGCCTTTTTCTGAAGTTCGGGGTCCGCGTAGAGCTTGCCCATCACTACCTGGGCAGAACGGTTGCAGTTGGACCATGTGGCTCTGGCCGAGTACTCTGTCACCTTCTTGAACTCGTCAGCTGCCGCCTGATCTTTTGACATACATACGATGGCTCCGCAGCGCATACCGTATGCCGCAAGGGTCTTTGACGCGCTGTATCCGAAGATCGGCAGCACGTTATCACCCAGTTCTTCCAGTTTCGGCATGAACTCACGGACTTCGTCATCCTCCCCCGCGTAGTCTATATATGCCACGTCTATGAAAAGCGCTGTTTTGCATGACGCTTTGTTCAGGATCCCGATCACTTTGTCCCA
>JAFYIC010000027.1 GCA_017538845.1 Bacillota bacterium
GGATATTCCCTGTCATCTATATCAAGGCACTTTATCCCTGTGCCGCTTTTATCCTTTTCCCTCATCTCCATGTCCTTTGCCCCTGTCATCTGTTGAAAATACCATCGATCCCCCTGTACTGGAGCGCCTCTGCTATGTGACACGTCTTTATGTATTTCTCTCCTGCCAGATCCGCTATGGTCCTGATTATCTTTATTATCTTATTGAAAACTCTCATGCTCAGCCCCAGAGACTTATATGCTTCCGACATGAAACGGCTTTCTTCACTTCCGAGAACGCAGTACCTCTTCAGCTGAGCCGGTGTAAGCTCACCGTTGAGACAAGATCCCTGCCTTTCGTACTGGATCTTTCTTGCTTCAGTGACCATCTTTTTCATTTCCGGAGTCGAAAGGCCTCCCGCCTTTCCATCCAGACTGCCTTCAGAAGCCGCTTCCACCCTTACGTGTATGTCTATCCGGTCAAGGAGCGGTCCGGAGAACCTGTTCCTGTAACTGTCTATCTGCCCCTGCGTGCAGGTACACTCATGCCTGGGATCCCCCAGGTATCCGCATTTGCAGGGATTACTGGCTGCCACCAGCATAAAACTACACGGGAAAACGGCGTTCCTTCCGTCTCTTGTTATTACGATCTTCCTATCCTCCATAGGCTGACGGAGCATGTCAAGGAGTTTCGCGTCAAACTCCCCGAATTCATCCAGGAAAAGGATCCCTTCATGGGCCAGTGAAACTGCTCCGGGTCTCGGCCTGGCTCCGCCTCCGAGAAGCCCTGCCTTCGTTATGGTGGTATGGGGTGCCACAAAAGGTCTCTCCCTTATGATCTGCCTCTTTTCATTCAGTTTCCCCGCGATGCTGTATATCTGGGTAAGAGTCAGCGCGCCTTCGTAGTCCAGGTCCGGCATTATCCCGGGCATTCTGCCTGCGATCATGGTCTTGCCGACTCCCGGGCTTCCGATCATCAGTATGCCGTGAGCCCCTGCTGCCGCAACTGTCACAGCCCTCTTCACGTTTTCCTGACCGATCACGTCGGCGTAATCCTCAGCGGCACGCTCCCGGTCCTCTTCGTCTCTTGCGCCTGCGCCTGTATATCTCACCGGAGCCACCCTGCCCGTATACATGTTAAAGGCGTTTTTAAGATCGCTGACCGGATACACGTCTATATCCTCAACTATGGATACCTCTTCAGCGTTTCCTTCCGGCACCATTATCTTCTTTATGCCGCACTTCCTCATTCCTATGGCCATGGGAAGGGCGCCTCTCACCGGCAGCACCTGTCCGTCAAGGGACAGCTCGCCCATGACGCCCCAGCCTGCTGCGGGACTTTCATCCTGACCCTGCAGCAAAAGTATCCCAAGAGCCACCGGAAGGTCGAAATGACTTCCCTCTTTCCTTCTGGCCGCTGGCGACAGATTGACCGTTATCCTGTTTCCCGGAAAACTGAATCCCGAATTCATTATGGCCGGCCTTATCCTGTCTCTGGCTTCCTTGATCGTCATGTCCGCAAGGCCCACTATGTTCAGCGACGGCAGCCCCGGATGGGCGTCCGTCTCCACGGTCACAGGCTCTGCGTCGATGCCCCACAGGGACGCTGTCTTTATCTTTGTAAGCATTGATCCCCCTTTCAGAAAGCATCCTTGATATGGTTTATGACTACCTCTATCACGTCCATCCTCACATCCGGGTAATACCTGCCGCATCCCGACAGATACGCGAGAGCCGCCTTCTTGATATGTTCTCTTTTTCTCCGATCGACCGCTTCCCCGGGGTTTCCGAAAAGGCACGACCTTCTTGTCTTGACTTCAACCAGCCTGAGGACCCCGTTCTTTTCCGCGACTATATCTATTTCTCCTTCTCTGCATCTGTAATTTCTGTCCAGTATGACGCATCCCTGTTTTTCCAGGTAGGACGCAGCCATGTCCTCTCCCAGCTTTCCCAGCTCCCTGTTGTTCATGGTCTTCCCCTTTGTCTTCGTATCGTCTGTGATTTCCATTATATGGAAACTGCCGCTTCGGTCAATGGATTGCACAAAAAACCGGCAGCAGATCTTTTTCAGATCTGTGCCGGTGTTATTCCGCTTTATTCTGTTTTAGCCGCCTGGCTCAATCGTCCTCCGGTTCTTCGCCGAATACGAACTTTTCGATGGCTCTTGCCACGCCGTCCTCATTGTTGGAGGTGCTTATATATGAGGCCATCTTTTTCACCGGTTCTTTGGCGTTTCCCACTGCCACGCTGATACCTGCTTCCTCCATCATCGCGATATCGTTGGGGCTGTCCCCGCATGCCATCATTTCCTCTTTTTTTATCCCGAGTATCTCCATGAGAGTATGAAGGGCGTTGGCTTTGCTGGTGGTCGCGCCGCCTATCTCCCAGTTGTTATCCAGCGATGACGTCACCGTGGCGTTTTCCAGCTGCAGCAGTATGGGATGCATGGCCGCTTTCGCCTCCTGAGTGCTGAAGAATATGTTGATGTTCTCTATCCTGTCTTTGTTTTTCAGCAGATGCTCCATGAGTCCGTCCACGGGATTCCTGGTCTTCATCACGTACTCCCTGTGCCTGTAGGTGTCGCCGCCGTCCCGTATATACTCGTAGAGGGACTTCTCGATGTAGGCGGTCCCGTCTATGAAGATCTCCACCATCTGTCCGCAGTCTCTCAGTATCTTTTCGGCTTCGACTACCGTCTGAGGATCGAGACAGTTGCGGAGTATGACCTCCCCCGTATTGAGATCCCTTACCATGGCTCCGTTGGATGTCACCACGTAGTTCATGTTGGAAATGGCCATGACGTCATCCGGCAGCGCGTCAAAGCATCTGCCTGTGGCCATCACAACATAAACGCCGCTTTTTATGGCTCTTTCAAGGGCGTCTTTGGTCCTTTCCGTGAGCCTGCCGCTGCTGTTGAGTGTAGTTCCGTCTATATCAAGCGCGATCAGTCGTATACTCATCCTGTCAATCTCCGATCATCTCAAGAAACTCCGTGTTTACCTGCCTTACCTTCTTCATGGAACTGGGATCGCCGTGGCCGGGATATATGATCACATCATTTTCCCATTTGTCCACCACGTTCTTCAGGCTGTCTGCCATATCCTGCTCCGAGCCGCTTTCAAGATCCATCCTGCCGATATCCACGTTGAATACGGTATCTCCGGTGAAAGCCGCCCTGCTCTTTTCCGCGTAGAAGCACACGCCGCCTCTAGTATGTCCCGGCGTATGTATAACTCTCAGTTCTTCATCCCCTACGCAAAAGACCTGCCCGTCCTCCAGATATCTGTCAGTCCTGCACCTGGCCAGGTCCTCATCTTCCCTGTGTATATACACGGGGCAGCCGGTCCGGTCTGTCAGTTTGTTCACTGCGCCGCAGTGGTCGTGATGCCCGTGAGTGAGCAGTATTCCTTCAGCTTCAAGGCCATTTTCTTCCATGAACGCAATAAACCGCTCCGGGTTGTAGCCCGGATCGATTATGTAACATCCTTTTCCGTTTTTCTGATAAAGTATGTATCCGTTGCTTTCGAGAATACCCCCGACAAGCCTTTTTATCTGCATGACAGTCCCTCTTTTTCCCTTCCGGTAAGGCCGGATATCATTCTATTACATTTTAATGTATGTTTCAATTATATGTTGATTAACGGAAATATAGTGTTAAAATTAAGTAGATTTCACATAATGAGGTCGAAATTCACGAAGGGTAAAAGAGGTTACACCGATATGAAGATCGCAATCATCGGAGCAGGTAAACTCGGCCGCAAAGTCGCCGACGCGCTCCTTGGCGGAGATCATTCTCTGACCGTTGTGGACAGCAATGAACACGTCCTGGAAAAACTGGTATCCCAGATGGACGTAATGACTGTCAATGCCAATGCTAAAGACACCAGTGTACTGAAGCAGATAGGCGTGGCTTCCCACGATTATCTTCTGGCGTGCACCGGTTCAGATGAACAGAATATCCTGATCGCAAGCTTCGCGAAAAAGCTGGGATGTCCCAGGGTCATCGCAAGCGTAAGGGATCCTGAACATATGAACCAGATCGATTTCATAAAAGAAAACATGGATATCGATTATGTTGTAAATTCAGATCTTTCGATTGCCATAGAGATATACAGATATCTGGTTGAAAAATACACTCTGGCAAACGGCGTATTCACCAGCGGGAAAGTAGCTCTCATAGAATTCTTCGCGTGGCACATCCCCAGACTCGTTGATCTTCCCATCACAGATGTTGGAAAGATACTAAAGGATATGCTGGTAGTTGCCCTGTCCAGAAACGGAAAGGTAATCATACCCCACGGCGACACTGTCATCCAGAAGGACGACGTGCTTTACGTAGTAGGCGAAAAACAGGACGTACTGGCCTTAAGCGACAAGGTCACAGACCGTCAGCATAAATATAACGACATCCAGAAAGTAATGATCATGGGCGGCGGAAAGACCGGTCTTTATCTTGCCAGAAAACTGGAAGATTTCGGCGTGGCTGTCAAGATAATAGAGAAGAATCTGGACAGATGCCACTACCTGTCATCCCATCTTGATAACGCCATGATCTTAAACGGCGACGCCACAGATCTCAACCTTCTCGAGGAAGAGAACTTCGACGCCATGGACGCGGTAATAACCAGCACCGGATTTGATGAAGACAACCTGCTGCTGGCCCTCACCGCAAAGAAGAGAGGCATCGAGGACGTTATCGCAAAAATCAGCAGATCCAGCTATTCAGATCTCATTGAGACCATGGGCATAGACATGGCTCTCAATCCTCTTGACATAACCGCCAGCAACATCCTCAGGTACATCCAGGGATCGAAGCGCGTCATCTCGTCCATGCTCGTGCAGGGACAGGCTGAAATCATGGAAATAATAGCTGATGACAGGATGCCGCTTGTAAATAAAAAACTTTCGACTCTCACTCTTCCGGCCGGTGTTATCATAGCAGCCATACACAGAGGCTCTGAAGCGATAATACCTAACGGGGATACTATCATCCGCGAAGGTGACAGAGTCATGATCATAGCGCTTCTTTCAGAGATAAAGAATATTGAAACTCTCATGCGCACCAAATCCAAACTTCATTTCGGCGGGTAAAGGGATCGTTCACTGTCATGGGGCTCAACAAAAAAGGGATACTCAAAATATCCGGCGTATGCTGCCGGATCATAGGACTGGCTATGCTGGTCCCGGTGTTAGTGGCTCTTATCTACGGTGAATACGAGACCGCTGTTCAGTTTACCCTGACTGCCGGAGCGACTGTAGCCGGCAGCCTTCTGCTGTCTCTAGCTTCGAAAAACGCTTCCCGCGTTCTCAAAATGCGGGACGGTTTTCTCATAGTCACGCTCGTCTGGTTCATCGCCGCCATAATCGGAGGGATCCCATATATGATGACCGGTACTATTACCGATCCGTTTAAGGCCTTTTTCGAAGCCTGCTCGGGTTTTTCCACTACAGGCGCGTCTGTGCTTTCCGACTTTGACTCCATACCGAAGGGCGTTGTTTTCTGGCGTTCATTTACCCACTGGCTGGGCGGCATAGGTATCATCGTCATCGCGGTAGCGCTGCTGCCTTCACTGGGACTTTCGGGGCAGAACGTAGTCAGAGCAGAAACTCCCGGGCCGGTCCTCGACAAGATAACGCCCAAGATGAATGACATGGCCAGATACATCTGTCTGGTATACGGCACTCTCACCGTCGCCGAACTCATACTTCTCTGTCTGGGAGGAATGGGCGTGTTTGACGCTCTTATAACCACCTTCGGCACCGCGGGCACCGGAGGCTTCACCAATCACGACGCAAGCATCGAATACTATTCTTCAACATACTTTGACGTAGTGATAACTATCTTCATGCTGCTTGCCGGCACCAGTTTCAACCTGCACTATCAGGCTCTGAGACGTGGTCCCAAGGCATATTTCAAAGATTCTGAGTTCAGTTTTTACATATTCATCGTACTGGTATTTTCCGCCGTGATCGCTGTGGATCTTTACGCGACCGGCTTTTATACAACTGCGTCAGAATCAGCTGACAAAGCATTTTTCCAGACTATATCCATTGCCACCACCACCGGCTTCACCAATGCTGATTTCGGCCTGTGGCCCGAACTGAGCAAGATGCTGCTTTTCATTCTCATGTTCATAGGCGGCTGTTCCGGTTCGTCTGCCGGAGGTGTAAAGGCGGTAAGGATACTGATAGTCCTGAAATATATAAGAAAAGGCATAGCTATAAGGCTCCACCCCAACGCGGTCATGGATGTGCGGATAAACGGCCGACGGGTCCCTTCACAGACCATGTCGTCTGTAGTCACATTCATCTTCCTTTACGCGGTAGCGCTTGTGCTGGGAACCCTTCTGGTTTCCTTCGACAACATAGAGCATATCGCATGCTTCTCGGGCGCCCTTTCATGCCTTGGCAACTACGGCCCTGCTTTCGGACTGGTAGGCCCGGAAATCAATTACGCCGTATTCTCGGATTTCTCATCTGTGGTGCTTTCGCTGCTGATGATAGCTGGAAGGCTGGAACTCATTACGTTCTTCGTCATCTTCACTCCGGAATACTGGAAACCGGGACATTAGAAAAGAGGTGCAGCAGGTGGCTTTGAACAGCAGAAATCTGAACTACAAAGCTATACTGAAGCTCAACGGGATCATCCTCCTCATAGTCGGAGCGGCCATGATCCCCGCTTTGCTGTGCGCTTTTTACTACGATGAACCGGGAACTGCAACAGGCATCCTGAAGTCGATGGCTGTCATCGTTCCTCTGGGCCTTATACTTTTCGTGTCCATGCGTTTTTCCAAAGCCATATTCAGGGCCCGTGACGGCTACATCGCCGTAGCCACATGCTGGATCACCGCTTGCATTTTCGGCGTGCTGCCTTACCTTTTCACAGGGCTCACAGATTCATTCATTGACGCTCTGTTTGAGTCCACCGCAGGCATTTCAACCACCGGAAGTTCTGTTCTGGATGTTACCCTGTTTTCAAAGGGAATGCTCATGTGGAAGGCCACTTCCAACTGGATCGGCGGCATGGGAATACTCATATTCATCATTTCCGTATTTCCGGCGCTTGGCATCAACGGACAGGTTATCGCCCGTCTTGAGACACCTTCACCGGTACTTGAAAAATCCGCAATCAGGATGACTGATACAGCCAAAATACTGTACATTACATACATTGTGTTCACTTTACTGGAATTCGTACTCCTCGAACTCGGAAGTTCCATGAGCACATTCGACGCTCTGGCAAACTCCATGAGCTGCATAAGTACGGGAGGTCTTTTCCTGCACCCGGGCGGTCTGGATTATTACGGCAGCAACTATGTGGATTTCATTATATGCGCTTTCGCGGTAATAGGCTCTGTCAACTTCCTGATGTATTTCTACCTGATAAAGAGAAACTTCAAGGCGATAGCAAAAGATACCGAACTGCGTGTATTCCTTCTGGTACTTGCCGCGGCCATCGTGATCGGATTCATCTCCCTGTGGAATTCAGGGGACATGGCTCCCGGAGAGGCTTTCAAGATCAGCGCTGTACAGGTAGTGAGCAACATGACTACCGCAGGCTTTTCATACACCAGCATAATCTGGCCTTCGACCTGCCAGATGCTGCTGCTTATACTGATGTTCACCGGCGGATGCTCTGCTTCGACCAGCGGCTCTCTCAAGATAGTCCGCGTCATATTCCTGTTCAAGTATATACGGCGCGGAATGTTCAGAAAAATCCATCCCCGGGCAATAAGGACCATAAAACTCAATGGACGGCCTGTACCGCCTCCTGTCGTTTCCGCCATAGCGGTATTCATCCTGACTTTCTTTGGTTTCTTCCTGCTGTCATGCGTCATCCTGTCCACACAGGGTTACAACTTCACGACCACAATGAGCACGTCTATAGCTATTCTTTCCAACTGCGGACTTGCTCTGAATGACGCAGGGCTGCTGGTGGATAACTTCAGCGATTTCTCAGGATTCCTCAAGGTATATATGTGCCTGATGATGCTCGTCGGAAGGCTGGAACTCTTCACAATGATCATCTTCTTCACCAGAGCCTTCTGGGACAGGAAAAAATAAAGAGAAGAATAAAGGCCTGCCGATTCGCGGGCCTCTTTTTTTATATAAAAAAACATGCGGGGTTTTCCCGCATGCCTTGAACCATCTGATCTGTCAGTCTTCGCTCAGGTATTTTTCCGTGACGTTCTGAGCCCACTGCCAGTCTATCTGGGCAAATCCCACGCCTGTTTCCTTGTCGAGGTTTTCTTTCATATCCTCTTTGAGGGTATCGTAGGCTTCCATGTCGATTTCCGCGAAGAAAGGATTCCCCTCTTTCATCAGGAACACGAAACCGTTGACGCCTCCCAGAGATTCGAACAGCACTTCCCCGATCTCCTTATCACCCAGCTGCTGCTGCGCGTTGGCTATATAGTACAGCTTCATGAGTTCGATGACGCGGTCGTCAAGCTCCGCCTCTCTGAGCAGTATTTTCTCCTTCAGGCTGTTGGCGTTGAATACCATTCTCTCCTCATAGCCGTCCCTTTTGTCTTCAGGTATAAGGTCTCCCATATCCTTCACCAGCAGTTTGAATCTTTCCTGCTGTTCTTTGTCATAGTCGGGTATCACGTAGACCAGCAGTTTTTTCTCCTTGTCGTGGTAAAGACTGGTGTGGATCATAGGCGTGGTGTTCCCGCACTTCTCACATGTGAAGAGAAACAGGTCGCCTAATATTATCTTTTCCTTCGCCTCCGGACTGTCTGAGACTTCGATGCTGTCCCATACGGTCACTTCCTGTTCGTGGCCGCATCCCGGACACTTGAGTTTTTCGATCCTTGTTTTCGACATTTTGTTTTTCCCTTTCCCGCAAGCCACCGAGGCTTGCGGTGCTCTTTTTACAAAAGCAAGGCGCAGATCGCATCTGACCTGCACCTTTATTTCGTTGATATGCATGGCTCTTTCAGAGCCTGTCTGCCTTACGTCGCGATTACAGAGTAAGGAGTCCGCCTACTGCCATGAACAGAGGAGCAAATACAACTGCTACGATCGTCATCAGCTTGATGAGGATGTTGATGGACGGGCCGGATGTATCCTTGAACGGGTCGCCGACTGTGTCGCCTACAACTGTAGCTTTGTGGGTATCTGAACCCTTTCCGCCGTAATTTCCTTCTTCAACGTATTTCTTTGCATTATCCCATGCGCCGCCTGCATTGGCCATCATGAGAGCCAGAAGTACTCCGGATGCGAGAGCTCCGACAAGGAGTCCGCCAAGAGCCTCTGTTCCGAGAATGAGACCAACTGCCAGAGGAGCTACGATGGCCAGAAGGCCGGGAGCCAGCATCTCTTTAAGAGCAGCCTTTGTGGATATGTCTACGCATCTTGTGTAGTCAGGATTTGAAGTTCCTGCCATGATGCCTTCATCTTCTCTGAACTGTCTTCTTACTTCTTCGATCATCTGGTTAGCAGCTCTTCCAACGGAATTCATTGTCAGGGCTGAGAACAGGAACGGAAGCATAGCTCCGATGAATACGCCTATTACTACAATCGGCTGAAGGATGCTGATGCTGTCAAGTCCTGTCTGCTGTGTGTATGAGAAGAACAGAGCAAGAGCTGTCAGGGCAGCGGATCCGATAGCGAATCCCTTACCGATAGCAGCTGTCGTATTTCCTACTGCGTCAAGCTTGTCTGTGATCTCTCTTACGTTCTCAGGAAGCTCTGCCATCTCAGCGATACCGCCTGCATTGTCAGATACCGGACCGTAAGCGTCAACAGCAACTGTCATACCTGTCGTTGAAAGCATACCTACCGCAGCAAGAGCGATTCCGTACATTCCAGCGAAGTAGTAAGCGAAGAAGATGCCTGCGCAGATGCAGATGATAGGCCATACTGTTGAAAGCATTCCAACGCCCATTCCGCTGATGATGGTCGTTGCTGAACCTGTCTGTGACTGGTCTGCGATCTTCTTTACTGACTTATACTCTTCTGATGTGTATATCTCGGTGATCTTGCCTATCGCTATGCCGACGATGAGTCCTGCTATGATAGCGATCGCATACTTGTAGCTTCCGAGCATTACTTTACTCAGGATGATAACTGCGATGATCACGATGATACCACTGATGTATGTTCCCAGGTTAAGAGCGTTTGCCGGGTTTCCGCCGTCCTTACCTCTTACCATGAGGATACCGATTACTGAAGCGATGATTCCGATAGCCGCGATGATCAGCGGGAATACCGCCGCAACGCTCTCGGAAACAGCTCCGCTTGTCTGGCTTGCTACCAGGGCAGCCAGTGTTATAGCTGAAATTATTGAGCCAACATATGATTCGAACAGGTCGGATCCCATGCCTGCAACGTCACCAACGTTGTCGCCTACGTTGTCAGCGATTACAGCCGGGTTTCTCGGGTCGTCTTCAGGGATGCCTGCTTCAACTTTACCAACCAGGTCAGCTCCCACGTCTGCAGCCTTTGTATAGATACCGCCGCCTACACGTCCGAAGAGAGCCATGGATGAAGCTCCGAGTCCGAATCCTGTTACGCACTGCGCTACTGTTGCCCAGTCAAGGAGCCAGAATACCAATCCCAGACCGAGAAGTCCGAGGCCTGTTACGCAAAGTCCCATTACAGCGCCTGATCTGAACGCTACTTTCAGAGCCTTGCTCATGCCGCCTTCCTGTGCTGCGCATGCGGTTCTTACGTTACCTTTAGTCGCTACTCTCATTCCGAAGAATCCTGCGAGAACGGACAGGAGCGCTCCTATCACGTACAGGATAGCTGTTGTCCAGCTTACTCCGAATCCTATGGCCAGGAAGAGAATAACGATAACTATGATCATTGTCCTGTATTCCCTCTTGAGGAATGCCATTGCACCTGCTCTGATGAACCCGGATATTTCCTTCATCCTGTCAGTTCCTTCTTTTGCCTTGCTGATCCAGCCTGTAAGGCATGCAGCCACGATAAGTCCGATAATGGCTGCGATCGGGATGAGGATCTTGAGAACATCAATAGTACTGCTGCTCATAAATGATTACCTCCCTTCACGTTACCGCACAAAAAAGACGCTGAAAGCATCTTTTTAAGTACGAAAGTGAATATTATTAAAATAAAAATAAGTATA
>JAFYIC010000028.1 GCA_017538845.1 Bacillota bacterium
GACCCCGCCGGGATTCGGCGAGGTCTTTGGATATCAGGTTTATTGTCTGCGTATATTTAACTTTTACGCTTCTTCCGGCGCTTCGGGCAGGTTGCCTTTCTTCGCCTGATTCTTCTTTAATACCACCAGTACCACGAAGAGGATAACGATTCCGATTGGAAGTGAGATCCACGGGTTCTTGGTGATACCTGCAACGATGAATGTTACGAATGAAACAGCCGCAACTGTGATAGCATACGGCAGCTGTGTCTGTACATGGCTGATGTGGTTGCAGCCTGCTCCCGCGGATGACATAACAGTCGTATCGGAAATAGGTGAGCAGTGGTCGCCGCATACAGCGCCAGCAAGACATGCTGAGATGCCGATGATCATCATTTCTGATGTTGTTCCTGTTACTGCCATTGACAGCGGGATCAGCATACCGAACGTTCCCCATGATGTGCCGGATGCAAATGCCAGCAGACATGCGATCAGGAACATTATTGCCGGATAGACGATCATGAATCCGTTGCCCAGCTGACCAACTGTACCCTTTATGAAATCTTCAAGTCCGAGGCTGTCAGTCATTCCTTTAAGAGTCCATGCAAGCGTCAGGATGAGTATAGGAGCTACCATCTGTTTGAAACCTTCCGGCAGACTTCCCATGCAGTTCTTGAAGTTGATGACTCTTCTGCACATGTAATATACAACTGTGAAAACAAAAGCAACAGCGCTTCCGAATACCAGGCTGACTGAAGCGTCGCAGTTGGCGAACGCGTTCACGAAGGTCTCTCCGCTGAAGAATCCGCCTGAATAGATCATTGCGATGAGGCAGCTTATTATCAGAACGATGATCGGTATGATCAGATCGATAACTCTGCCTTTCTCGTTGATGTATTCCTGTTTCAGCTCGTTGCTGATAGCTTCCTGATCCCTTACTGTGAACAGGTCGCCGTTGAGGGCGTTTTTCTCATATTTGGCCATTGGGCCGAAGTCGAACTTCATGCCCGCAATAGCAAAGAGCATAACGATCGTGAACAGCGCATAGAAGTTATATGGTATAGCTTCTATGAATATTTTCAGTCCGTTTTCCCCCGGAACGAAACCGCTTACTGCAGCTGCCCATGATGAAATAGGAGCGATGATGCAGATAGGAGCGGCAGTCGCGTCGATGAGATACGCAAGCTTGGCCCTTGAGATCTTGTGGCTGTCTGTTACCGGACGCATAACGCTGCCCACTGTGAGGCAGTTGAAATAGTCGTCAACGAATATCAGAAGACCGAGGAAAATGCTCGTGCGCTGAGCGCCTCCTCTTGTTTTGATCCTGCTCGCTGCCCATCTTCCGAAAGCTCCGGAACCGCCGGACTGATTCATCAGTACGACCAATGCTCCGAGGATAACGAGGAAGATGAGTATACCTACGTTCCAGCCGTCAGACAGTGAACCGATGATACCCTGTACGAATACACGGTCCAGGATCCCCGGCAGGCTTGCGCCGGCATAGAGTATTCCGCCGACCAGCACGCCCAGGAACAGCGAACTGTAAACTTCCTTTGTAATAAGTGCCAGAACGATAGCTATCAGCGGCGGTACCACTGACCAGAACGTTCCATAGAGCGCCGGCTGTGCTTCAGCTTCTTCTTCAGCGAATGCCACCATGGGCAGAGCGAGAAGCATCAGCAGGGTGAGACCGGAAATAAATACAAACCGGCTCTTTCTGGATAAACCCATAATAAAAACCTCCCTAGTTTTATTAGAAAATGTTTTAATGATTCCGTGCTGCGCGTTATCTCCATCTGCGATCCTGAACGGTGAACGGTTCCGGTCTTCGCAGCGGCACAGGCGATCCTGTGTTCGATACTGAGAAGAAATAAAAAAGCGACATATTGCCGCTTCACCATAAAAAACCTTCGGATACTTACTGTATCGTTATGAATCTCAATGGGATAGCGCAACTACTTTCGTAGACAGTCCTATGGCTATTGACCATAGACCCACCGGTAAAGCATGCCTGCTTTATCGATTCGGCGAAGATTGCCTCCGGTACGGTCGCTGCCTGCCGGCTCGCGCACCTTCTTCTGCTTCGCACCCTCTATCGACATCGCACCTATTCTATAACACGAAACCGGATACTGCAAGGGATTTCTTACATTTTATAAAAAAGACTTGTCATAATACATTTGTTGTGTTAGTATAAATCGTTGCAAATTTACCTTTGCTGAGTTCTTCGAAGCTCCGACGGGAACACGGCAATGGGCGTATAAAGAAAAGGAGAAAGAAATGATAGACCAGACAAAAAAAGCGGAAATTATCAAAGAGTATCAGACTAAAGAGGGAGACACAGGTTCTCCGGAAGTACAGGTTGCTATACTGACTTACAGGATAAACGACCTGAACGAACACCTGAAGGTACACAAAAAGGACCACCATTCAAGAAGAGGACTTCTCAAGATGGTAGGTCAGAGAAGAAACCTTCTTAACTATCTGAAGGCAAAGGATCTTGAAAGATACAGAAGCCTGATAGCTCGTTTAGGACTGAGAAAGTAATGAAAAGAAGCGGCGCTTATTTTTGGCACCGCTTTTTCATATAAAACAGGGAATTTAAGGGTTCTCTGTAATGGCTGCGCGGAATAAGCCGCACGGCTATCAAGGAAGTGCGCGGAGAAAAATGAGAAATGATGCGCGTATATATTAACAGGAGGTAGTTGTTAATATGAGATTCACAGATTACAAAACTTACAGAACAGCAATCGGAGGAAGACTTCTGCAGCTGGAGATCGGAAAGGTCTGCGAGCAGGCGAACGGACAGGTAATGGTAAGATACGGTGACACAGTAGTCAACGTAACAGCCGTAGCTTCAAAGGCACCCCGTCCGGACATCGACTTTTTCCCGCTTTCCTGCAACTATGAAGAGAAGATGTATGCAGCAGGAAAGATCCCGGGAGGATTCCTCAAGAGAGAGGGAAGACCGAGCAATCAGGCCATCCTGAACTCAAGACTTATGGACAGACCGTTAAGGCCGCTTTTCCCGAAAGGGTACTTCAACGACGTACAGGTAGTTGCGACAGTTATGTCAGTTGACCTGGACGCGTCGCCGGAGATCGCAGCCATGATCGGTTCATCAGTTGCTCTTGCGATTTCGGATATTCCATGGGAAGGTCCGACAGGTTCTGTAATGATCGGAAGAGTTGACGGCAAGCTGATCATCAACCCGTCTCTCGAGCAGAGAGAAAAGAGCGACATGCACCTGGTAGTTGCCGGAACCAAGGAAGCCATCATGATGGTAGAAGCGGGAGCAAACGAAGTTCCTGAAATGGAAGTCCTGGACGCTATCATGTTCGCTCATGAAGAGATCAAGAAGATCGTCGACTTCATAAACGACGTAGTTGCCGAAGTCGGAAAAGAAAAGCAGGATGTCGAGCTTTACCACGTTCCTGAAGAGATCGAAGCTGCAGTAAGAGAATTCGCTGTAGATAAGATGAGAGAAGCTGTCCACACTGTAGAAAAGCAGGAAAGACTGGACAACATGGACGCCGTTGAGGCTGAAACGCAGGAACATTTCGCAGAGATATTCCCTGAACATGAAAAGGATATAGGCAACGCTCTTTACACCATCACAAAAGAGCAGGTAAGAAGCCTCATTCTGGACGACGGCATCAGACCGGACAACAGAAAGTACACAGAGATCAGACCTATCTGGTGTGAGACGGGAATACTTCCGAGAGCTCACGGAACAGGCCTGTTCAAGAGAGGACAGACGCAGGCTCTGTCCATAACAACTCTCGGTGCCATAGGCGAAGCCCAGAGAATAGACGGTATCACGGAGGAGACCGAAAAGAGATACATGCATCACTACAACTTCCCGCCTTATTCAGTAGGTGAAGCAACACCGATGAGAAGCCCGGGAAGAAGAGAGATCGGACATGGTGCTCTCGCGGAAAGAGCTATCATTCCGGTGCTCCCGAGCGTAGATGAATTCCCGTATGCTATCAGAGTCGTATCCGAGATACTTTCATCCAACGGTTCCACATCACAGGCGTCAGTATGCGGAAGCTGCATGTCCCTCATGGACGCAGGTGTTCCGATCAAGGCTCCTGTAGCAGGAATCGCAATGGGACTCATCGAGAGAGTAGAGGAAGACGGATCCAGTAAAATGGCTATCCTTTCCGATATCCAGGGCATGGAAGACTTCCTCGGCGACATGGACTTCAAGGTTGCAGGTACAGCTAAGGGCGTAACCGCCATTCAGATGGATATCAAGGTCCACGGACTTTCGAGAGAAGTTCTTGAGAACGCTCTGAAGCAGGCATATGACGGAAGAATGTTCATCATGCAGCAGATGCTTGAAGAGATTCCTGAGCCGAGAGCAGAACTTTCACCGTATGCCCCGAGGATCATATCCATGCAGATCGATCCTGATAAGATCAGAACTGTCATCGGACCGGGCGGAAAGACCATCAACAAGATCATCGACGAGACCGGCGTAAAGATCGATATCAATGATGAGGGCCAGGTATATATCGCGGCTCCTGATATGGAAAGCGCTAAGAAGGGTCAGGAACAGATCGAGCTTCTCGTGAAAGAAGTCGAAGTAGGCGAGACATACGAAGGAGAAGTAAAGAAGATCATGCCGTTCGGAGCATTCATAGAAGTGCTTCCGGGACAGGAAGGTCTCCTGCACATATCCAGGATCGCCAAGCACAGAGTCGAGAAGGTCGAAGACGAACTGAACGTCGGCGACAAGGTAACTGTAAAAGTTTTCGAGATCGA
>JAFYIC010000029.1 GCA_017538845.1 Bacillota bacterium
AAGGATCTTTTTCGTTGTGCTTTATCGGAATCAGTGTTCCGGCGTTCATGATGCCCTTCGGGTCAAATGCTTTCTTGAGAGTCTCGAGCATGTAGAAGGAGCTGCCGTACTCGTCCCATACCATGTGTGCTCTGGCCTTGCCCAGCCCGTGGTGATGGGAAATGGATCCGCCGAAACGTACGGCCTCTTCACATATGATCCTGTTGATCAGGTTGTGATACTTGTTGATCTCATCCTCCGGCTTACAGTCTACCACATTGTAGTAGTATACGAAGTAAACGTTGGTGCCGTTTATATAGCTGTGGGATGAGTGACCGCCGATCATGGTCAGGTCGGGCACCTCGTTTGTGATCCTCTCGATAACAGATTCATATATGTAATATATGCAGTCCCAGCATCCTGATATCTCGGTGGTGATGCCGATATTTCCGGTGGCTTTTATCTCTTCCTTTTCCTGAGCTATCTGCTCTGCGCCCCAGTTGAGATGGTCGAACCACTTCTTTATGAGCTCCGGATCAACAGGCGTGACGCCGTCGAAGCCTTTGACTATGGCATCGATTCCTTCGGCAGTCGCCTTGGTGATGGCCGCCGGGCCTTCTGCCATGAACAGAAGCACGTTCTCACCGTCTGCCCAGTCGAAATTCATCTCCGCGTCCTGCAGGTCGTAGAGCCTTGCCACCGATGGCTTATATCCATCCACCATTACCTGGCGAAGGGCGTCAAACCCGTCTTTCATCTCTTTGATCCTGTAACCCAGGAAGATGTTATTCTCCGGCTGGTATTTGAACATCCTCACAGTAACTTCCGTTATATAACACAGGGCGCCTTCGTTTCCCATCACGATATGACGGATGTCCGGTCCCGTTGAGCGCCTCGGTACGTTCTTGATGCGGCATATCTCACCGTTCGGAAATACCACTTCGCAGCCTACCAGCAGATCCTCAATCCCCCCGTAGAGAGTCGAAAACTGGCCGATGCTCCTTGTGGCCACCAGACCGCCCATCTGTGCGAGGGGCTTTGACTGAGGTGAATGACCTGTTGTCAGACCTCTCTCCCGAAGCATATCGTCAAGATCCTGAAGAGGAACGCCGCACTGGCATGTGACCTGCATGTTCTTTTCGTTGACTTCGATGACCTTGTTCATTTCAGAACCGTCAACAACGATAGAATTCTCCACTGCGGTCTCCAGCCCGCCCTCGATGGCGGAATGTCCCGTCCTGGGGACTACGTTTATCCCGTTCTCGTTGGCAAACTTTAGCACCTCGGCCACCTGCTCCGTGCTTTTCACGTACACGACAGCGGCCGGTATGGGCTGTGTGTAGACCTCATACACCTGCTCGTATTTGCGGTAACGGTCGTTGCTGCTTTCACGCAGCACTTCTTCGTCGGTGATCACCTGATCACTTCCCAGGATGTCCTGCATCCCTTTTATTATCATATCTTTCGAAAGTGCCATATTTCTTCTCCTTTTCCTTATAGTTAGTATAACAAAAAAACCTCCCGCAGCATATAAAAGATGCGCAAAAACCTCTTCGGACCCCGAGCACCGGGGCCGGACCCCCGCTCAAGTTGACTGGAGGGCGAAATTCGGGTATTGTAATCTTATTAAAAGTTTATTGTAACCATAAGGTATTAGAAAAAAGATACAGAAAATACGACAAAGACCGGAAGGCGCAAGACAGGAAGGAGAAAAGCAATGGCAGATTATAAACCAAAGATCGAGTGGGCTGAAAACTGGCTTTCTGAAGTGAAAAGACCATACATCGGCGGCAAATTCGTTCACGCCGGCGGAGATATAAAGGAGTCGATCAATCCGGCGACCAACCAGGTCATCGGCAGATTCGAAACATGTACCAAGGAAGATGTGGACAAGGCGGTGGCGGCAGCGCGCAAAGCTTTTGACGAAGGCCCATGGACAAAGGAGATCACCCACAAGGAAAGAGCCGTGATCATGCGGAAGCTTTCTGCTATCCTCCGCGACCATGTAGAGGAACTGGCTACTCTCGAAGTCCTGGACAACGGCAAGACCTTCCCCGAAGGCGTCGAAGACGTGATCAACGTGGCGGACTTTTTCGACTATTACTCCGGCTGGACCGATAAATTTTACGGAGATGTCAATCCGGTAATGGGCGACTTCTTCTCATATACAGTAAGAGAGCCTATGGGCGTCTGCGGCCAGATAGTTCCGTGGAATTATCCGATGGATATGGCCGGCTATAAACTGGCTCCGGCTCTTGCCTTAAGGAATACCGTCGTGTTCAAGTCATCAAGCCTGACTCCGTTTTCAATGATCCGCACGGCAGAGCTGTTTGATGAATCCGGACTTCTTCCGGAAGGCGTCTTCAACATCGTCACCGGCACAGGCGAGATCGGAAGCATGATCACACGCCATCCGGACGTAGACAAGGTAGCATTTACCGGGAGCACTGAAGTGGGACGGCAGCTGATACATGATTCCGCTGATTCGAACCTGAAAAAGCTTTCCCTGGAGCTGGGCGGCAAGTCCCCCAACATCATCTTTGATGATGCTCCGGATCTGGACTGGGCTATTGAGCGCTCATTCGTTGCCATGTTCTACGGCAAAGGCGAGAAGTGCTCCGAGCCGACCCGTCTTTTGGTTCAGAAGACCATCTATGACCGCGTCCTGCAGGGAATGGTCGACTACGCGGAAAAGAACTGGAAAGTCGGTGATCCCTTCGACCCGACAGTCACGCAGGGAGCTCAGGTATCAGAAGTCCAGTTCAACAGGATCATGA
>JAFYIC010000030.1 GCA_017538845.1 Bacillota bacterium
AGTGCGTCCACTATCTGATCCACGCTTTGGCTGGTTATCTCCCTGCCGCATACGGGACAGTGAGGTATTCCTGCCCGGGCATAGAGAAGTCTCAGGTAATCGTAGATTTCGGTCACGGTGCCTACCGTGGATCTGGGGTTCCTGCTTGTGGTCTTCTGGTCGATGGATATAGCCGGAGAGAGACCTTCGATGAACTCCACGTCAGGCTTTTCCATCTGTCCCAGGAACTGCCTTGCGTAGGCGGAAAGGCTCTCGATGTATCTTCTCTGTCCTTCCGCGTAAATGGTATCAAAAGCAAGGGAACTCTTTCCGGAACCGGATATTCCCGTGATCACTACCATCTTGTCCCTGGGTATCTTCACGCTGAGATTCTTCAGGTTGTTTTCATTTGTCTTTTTTACGTATATCTCTTTTGCCATGCGGTCTCCGATTATCTTTCATCCGCCGTCTCTTCGGCTGTTTGCTCACATGTGTTAAAGTCTGGCTCTGTACTCAAAGAGCTTGTCTCTTAAGGATGCGGCTCTTTCGAACTGAAGATCTGCCGCCGCCTGTTTCATTTCCTTCTCCAGGACTTTGACGTATTCCTTCAGTTCTTTCTTCGTCATTTCAAGAGGCTTTCTTCCCTTGTATGCTTCCTCGCCGTCCGCGGCCTTGGTCGCCTCTATGACTTCTCTTACTGATTTCTCTATTGATTTCGGCGTTATGCCGTTTTCCTCGTTGTATCTTTCCTGTATCTCGCGTCGCCTGTCGGTCTCCTTTATGGCCGCGGCCATAGCCGGGCTGACGGAATCCGCGTACATGATGACCCTGCCATGGATGTTCCTTGCCGCCCTTCCGATAGTCTGGATCAGGGACGTCTCTGTCCTCAGGAATCCTTCCTTGTCGGCGTCAAGTATGGCCACAAGGGAAACTTCCGGTATGTCCAGACCTTCTCTGAGCAGGTTGATTCCCACCAGCACATCGAACACGTCCATCCTCATATCCCTGAGGATCTCCATACGCTCAAGAGTGTCCACCTCCGAGTGGAGATACCGGACCCTGATGCCTGCGTTCTTCAGGTAGTCGGTCAGGCTTTCCGCCATCTTCTTGGTGAGGGTGGTGACGAATACCTTTTCACCTGCTTCAGTGACCTTGTGTATCTGATCTATGAGATGGTCGATCTGACCTTCCGTCTTCTGTATCTCGATAGGCGGGTCGAGAAGCCCGGTAGGTCTTATTACCTGCTCGGCGCTTATGCCGCCGCTCTTTTCTCTTTCGTATGAAGCAGGAGTCGCGCTCACATAGAGTATCTGTTTGGTCAGTTCCTCGAACTCTTCGAACCTCAGCGGCCTGTTGTCCAGAGCCGACGGAAGTCTGAACCCGTAGTCTACCAGGGACTGCTTTCTGGACCTGTCTCCCGCGTACATTGCTCTCAGCTGCGGGAGCATCACGTGAGATTCGTCTATCATTATGAGAAAGTCATCGGGGAAATAGTCTATGAGGGTGTATGGTCTCGTTCCCGGAGGCAGCAGGTTCAGATGCCGCGAATAGTTCTCGATACCCTTACAGGTGCCGATCTCACGAAGCATCTCTATATCGTATCTTGTCCTCTGCTCGATGCGCTGTGCCTCAAGCAGTTTGCCCCTGTCCTTGAACCAGGTGATCCTTTCCTGAAGTTCCTTCTCTATGGTGCCGGCGGCGATCTCGATATTCTCTTTGGACGTCACATAGTGTGAAGCCGGGTAGACCGAAATGTGGTTCCGTTCTGCCGTTATCTCTCCCGTCACCGGATCGATCTCTCTTATTGACTCCACTTCGTCCCCGAAGAGTTCCACCCTTACCGGTCTTTCGGAGCCGGCAGGATAGATGTCCATGGTGTCTCCCCTCACCCTGAAAGTGCCCCGGATAAGATCCGTGTCACTGCGGGTGTACTGGATGTCCACCAGCCTTCTGAGTATATCTTCCCTGCTCTTTTCCATGCCCGGTCTTAGGGAAAGCATCTGGTTTTCGTAGTCGAAAGGACTTCCCAGACCGTATATACAGGAAACGCTGGCAACGATTATTACGTCTCTTCTTTCCGCCAGGGCCGCCGTCGCCGAGTGCCTGAGTTTTTCTATCTCCTCGTTGATGTCGGAGTCTTTTTCGATATATGTGTCAGTGGAAGGCACGTACGCTTCCGGCTGGTAATAATCGTAGTATGAAACGAAGTATTCCACCGCGTTGTCCGGGAAGAATTCCTTGAACTCACCGTGGAGCTGTGCCGCTAAAGTCTTATTGTGGGATATGACAAGTACCGGCTTCTGGACCTTCTCGATGACATTGGCCATGGTAAAGGTCTTGCCTGAGCCGGTCACCCCCATAAGCGTCTGATACTTTTCTCCCGAAAGGATCCTGTCGGCAAGCTTCTGAACAGCCTGCTCCTGGTCTCCTTTCATCTTATATTCAGATACGACTTTGAACTGCGGCATCCTGTTTTTTCTCCCTTTTCATCAGGCTTTAAGTATATCATAGAAAGGGTCCTGCCACAAACAGATGTTCCCGTTCCGGGGGCCGTTTCTTGTAATTTTG
>JAFYIC010000031.1 GCA_017538845.1 Bacillota bacterium
AACGAAAAATACAACAAGAGCGTTTCTCCGGATCAGGGGGCAATATCCGTACTGTATGAGTATGACTGGCCGGGTAACCTGCGGGAGTTCAAGCACTGCATAGAGAATGCGGTGATCCTGAGTGAGGGACAGGTGCTGAACAGAAGCGCCATATCTGAGATCATCGGCATAACTGAAGAGGATCTGGGAGGAAACAAAGGCGCGTCGGGAAAGACGGCGGATCTTGGCTCCCACGTGATGCCCCGTAAACTGAAGGATGCCGTGTCAATAGTGGAGAAAAAGACCATCATGGCGACTCTGGACGTATGCGGCGGAGACAAGGAAAAAGCTATCGAGATACTGGGGCTCAGCAGACGTACATTTTACAGGAAACTCAGCGAATACGGTCTGATCAGCAGGAAAAGACCGGCAAAGAAGAATGGAGAATAAACAGTTTTTGCTAGTGCACACAGGAGGCAGGGAATATGATTTTTGACAAACTTGATCTGCGACACAAAAAAGCGGTGAGATTCATTACAGGCACCAAGGTACAGAGGGGCGTCCTCATCTACGACGTGATAAAAGGCGCGGAACGTGAGGCGGAAGGCTCGGTGGTGGACTACAACGCACGGGGACTTCACGAGATATTCAACATGCCCTCTAAACCGGACATGGGCGTGTACGCGTTCCTGATTAAATTCTTCTCAATGGTCACAGCTCTCGCCGTCTTTTCACGGACGAATGACAGGGAAGACATCAATGCGGTGGAAGCCGGCGTGTGGAGAGGCATAAGCGAAGGATACGAGGAACTGCTCAGCGAACACGATCAGGCGGTCATAGCGGAGGAAGTTTTCTACGCGGACAGGAAGAAACCGGAATTCCCCAAGACGACCAGTATCTTCAGCGATGTCTTCTACGCAGAGAGACTTGACTGCATAACCGAAGACGACTATTTCGAGCAGCTGGCTCCTGCGATGGAATACGTACTCAAAAACGTATATCAGGAGCTGAACGACTATCTGGACGGGGTAAATATAGTATCCAACGAAGACGTGGGAGTAGTCAGGATAGGCGATCAGAGAATAAATACAAAGCTCAAATAAAAACAGGGCGCGGACAGCTCCGCACCGGAAAGAAAAGAGTAATGAAACAAGATAAACATCCTTTCAAGGAACCGACATAGTCTGGCAGTTTATATGACCAGATAAAGTTATACGGTATGAAAGGAGAAATAATGAAAAAGCATGTCTTTCTCGACCCGATTAAAGTCGGGCCGATAGAATTGAAGAACAGGATCATCCTGCCGGCCATGGCCAAGTATTTCTGCGGGCCGGACGGCTACATGACGGATGATTATATAGCATATTTTGAAAATATCGCAAAGGGCGGCACGGCCCTTTTGACCACAGGTATCATGCCGGTGGATCCGGAGTGGGGTTTCATTTCGGACGGGCAGCCGTTCATTTCCGATGACAAATATATCCCGAGAATGAAAGAACTGGTGGACAGAGTTCACGCCGCGGGCGCGAAGCTCATATTCCAGCCGTGGCATTCGGGAGAAGTGGGCACAGGTATACCTGTGGCTTCCTTCAGTATTGACGAGATCCACGCAATACAGGACAAGTTCGTTCAGGCAGCGGGCCGCGCTAAGAAAGCCGGCGCAGACGGTGTGGAATTCCATATGGCCCACACATATCTTGGCAACCAGTTCATGAGCCCGGCCTTCAACAAGCGTACGGACGAGTACGGCGCTCAGAACATTGAGAACGCGATACGTTTTTCAAAAGAGTGCATAGACAGGATATACAAAGATTACTGTGATGACAGTTTCATCATAACTGTTAAGCTCAACGGCAACGACTTCATAGAAGGCGGGGTTACGCCGGACTATGCGGCGAAAGTGGCTGTTGAACTGGAGAAATCAGGCGTTTCGCTTATTACCGTCAACGGTGGAGGAAGGCTTACCGACATCGCCGGCATGAGCGACCACGGCAAGCATGAAGAAGGATGGAAAGTGTGGTACGCAGAGACCGTGAAGAAAGCGGTCAGCATACCCGTTGCGGCCACAGGCAGCATAAGACATCCGGAGTTCATAGATTCCATAATCGAAGAGGGCAAGTGCGATATCGTAGCTCTCGGAAGAGAACTTCTGGCAGAGCCCGAATACGTAAAGAAGGCCGAGGAAGGCCGTGAAAACGAAATGAGATTCTGCATCTCCTGTATGCAGTGCTTTAACAAACTGGGAGCCCACACGGCAGGATGCAGCGTCAATCCGTACGCCAAGAGAGAACTGGACAAGGTGCCTCTCGTAAAGGACGGCAACGGCAGGAAAGTCGTAGTCGTAGGCGCAGGCCCTTCAGGGCTGGAAGCCTCCGTTTGTTTGGCAGAGAGGGGATTCGACGTAGAGATATTCGAAAAAGAAGATGTTCTCGGCGGATGCGTGTATCTGGCGTCGCTGCCCCCGGAAAAATTCAAGATCGCATGGCTCATCGATTATTACAAGGCTCAGATCGACAGACTGGGCATAAAGGTGAACACAGGCACGGAAGCAACAAAAGACATCATCGAAGGACTGGCTCCGTATGCGGTGGTAATGGCAGCAGGTTCCAATGAAGCCAAAATCCCTATT
>JAFYIC010000032.1 GCA_017538845.1 Bacillota bacterium
GGACTTTGATATCGTTTCTCTTCAGCGCATTGACGATCATCTCAGTATTGACTATCTTCGCCGTATCTATACGTCCGCCCAGCTTCTTGGATATCATCCAGTTGGGCAGGCAGTGGGCGTTCCTTGTTCCGAAGTGATATCCTGCCAGCAGGAAATCATAGTCGCCGGCTTCCCCCGGAGAAACGTCAAGACCGCATCCTGTTTCCGATATATTCGCTTCAACGCTGAAATATATCTTTATCTGCGGGTAGAGATCCTGCAGCCTTGCGATTTCCACCTTCATTTCCGGTATCTTTTTCTTCTTCAGACCATAAAAAATATGACCGGGACCATGATCGGATATGGCCACTGCGTCAAGACCTCTCTCTATAGCAGCGACTACGTTATCCTCGATAGTCCCGACGGCATGCTTTCCGCCGAATCTAGATTCAGAATAAATAGTGTGCGTATGATAGTCATACGTCATTCTGTACTTATCCATCATTTATCCTCGCCGATGATCCTTACTTCAGGCTGAAGTTCAACGCCGAATTTGTCCAGTACAGTCGCCTGTACCACTTCCTTCAGCTGCACTATATCCGATGCTGTGGCGTTTCCCGTATTGATAACAAAACCGCTGTGGAGTTCCGAGACCTGGGCGCCGCCTACAGTAAGACCTTTCAGACCTGCGTCCTGTATGAGCTTGCCTGCGTAGTATCCTTCAGGTCTCTTGAAGAAACTGCCTGCGCTGGGTTTGTCCACCGGCTGCTTTGCATTTCTCTTTTCCGTAAGTTCGCGAACCTTGTTCCTTATAGCGATCCTGTCCCCCTCTTTCAGTTTCAGGGTTACCTCCAGAACTATATCTCCTGTCTCGTAAAGCTTGCTGTGTCTGTATGAAAGTTCCAGTTCCTCATTGGTCATGGTAAATATACGGCTTCCGTCTTTTGCTGCCACTTTTACCGTCTCAAGTATCTGAACTATCTCGCCGCCGTAGGCTCCTGCGTTCATGAACGCCGCTCCGCCTATGCTGCCCGGTATGCCGCTTGCGAATTCAAAACCTTCAAGCCCTGCGTCCACAGCTGCGCTGGCAACCTGGGACATAAGTGCTCCGCTTCCGGCGATAAGTCTCTCTCCTTCTACACGTATATCGGAAAAGGCGTCTCCTATCTTTACTATGACTCCTCTGTATCCTCCGTCTTTCACCAGTATATTGGTGCCGTTTCCCATGACCATGTATTCCATAACGCTTTCCGCCAGAGTCTTCAGCGCGTACATGAGATGGTCTTCATTCTCAGGTATCACAAGTACGTCAGCACATCCGCCTGCCTTAAAGGACGTGTATTCCTTCATGTCGGCGTTTTCTATAATTGCGCTTTCCGGGATTTCCTTTTTCAGTGTATCGATTATCCGAGTCAATTCCTTTTCCTCCTGTTTCGAATATATAAAAGGCTTCTTCCGTAATAAAGTGAAAGAAGCCCGTTTATCCTATATCTGTATCTCTTTCTTTTTCTTCTTGTCAGGCGGGTTTCTGTACTGGTCCACCTTGTAATCGTTCAGGTCGATGGAATAGCCCTTCTCTTCAAGCCTCTTGTTGACTCCCTTCGACAGGTATGCGTATATGACTGCGAAGATCGGTATGCCAAGGATCATTCCCGGGAATCCGAAGAGGCCTCCGCCTACCAGTATAGCAAACATTACCCAGAAACTTGAAAGGCCAGTAGTCTCGCCCAGGATCTTCGGTCCGATGATGTTTCCGTCCACCTGCTGCAGGATGAGAATGAATATGATGAAGTACAGAGCTTCCTTAGGATCTACTACGGCAAGCAGCAGCGCCGAAGGTATAGCTCCGATGAACGGTCCGAAGAACGGGATGATATTTGTTATGCCGATTATGCAGCTTATGAGCAGCGCATAGTGCCATCCGAATATCTTCATGAATATGAAGCACAGGATACCGACGATCAGTGAATCTATCAGCTTGCCGTTGATGAATTTGCCGAACTGCAGATTCGTGAACCTCGCCAGTGTGAGCAGTTTCTCCGACCTTTTCTCTTTGAAGAGAACAAGTATGAGTTTCTTGCTCTGTGCCGCGAAGTATTCCTTACTGTTGAGGAAGTATACGCAGATGACTATTCCGATGAAGAAGTTCTTGAAGAACGACAGCATGCCCATTACGCCGGCCTGTATGCCGGAAGCCAGATTGTCGTACTCTGGAAGAAGCGTCTTCTGTATGAACTTTGTCAGATTTGATCCCGCGTCGCTTATCCATGTTACTATCGTCTTCTGGAACGCAGGAAGCTTATCCGCATCGGTGGTCAGCCATGTCTGAAGGTCTTCGACAGCCTTCGAGAGCTGTTCTCCTACGCTTATCAAACTTTTGATCAGGTCAGGAACGATGAGCCATACCACGCCGATCACAACGACGAGGAAGCATGCCATCGAAACGATGGTCGCCAGGGCTTTTGAAAGGGACATAGCGCGCTTTGCTGTTCTTTCCTTAGCCTCCAGACGCGGAAGACATTTCCGCATCATGAAGTTATATACGGGGCAAAGCAGATACGCAAAGACCAGGCCGTAAACGAACGGCATAAGTATA
>JAFYIC010000033.1 GCA_017538845.1 Bacillota bacterium
AGTAAGGTCTTTCGTTTCTATAGAATACATTTCGGTCTCCTGTTACTATTCCGGCATTATCTTGTCCAGTGT
This sequence comes from Bacillota bacterium, assembly GCA_017538845.1. GTDB lineage: Bacteria > Bacillota > Clostridia > Peptostreptococcales > Anaerovoracaceae > RGIG7111. Next base: position 73 of record JAFYIC010000033.1, read on the forward strand.
TTCCTGGAACACTTCGGATTTCAGCAGTCCGATGCCCTTATTGACGTCGCAGAGCACGACTACAGAGTCCCCCGGCTTGATGCCGCACATGTCCCGGGCCTCTTTTGGTATTACGATCTGGCCTTTTTCGCCCACTTTCGCGATACCTACGAATTTATCTTTCATGGTTCGTTCCTTTCCATATTTCAGGCGCCGCCTGATTAGGTATAATTAGTTATACTTTTCATACTTATTATACATACGGTTCAGGGCTGCGTAAAGAGGGAAAATAAAAAACCGATAATGAGTTGTTAAAAAAACCGTCGTCTGTTTTTTCGGAATCAGGCGATTTCTAAAAGCCGTTGCGATAAACTGGATGCAGAAAAAATCGAAGGCATACGAAAAAACACATGTGTGCGCGGGCCATAATTATGGTATAATTTTGCCATAGGAGGATAGAACATGGCGCAGATAATACCAATCAAAGAATTGAAAAACACGACGAAGATCTCAGAACTTTGCCACGAACGGCAGGAGCCCGTGTACGTAACAAAGAACGGATATGGCGATATGGTACTGATGAGTATCGAGGTATTCGAAGAGATGAGTCATAAACTTGAATTGTACAGGGAACTTGCAATATCCGAGAAACAGTTCAAAGAGGGAAAGATGGAAGATGCGTATGCCTCGCTCAAAAAGCTGAGGGAAAAGCATGGCATATAGACTATATATTTCAGAAAGAGCAAGCGAGCACATTGACAGGATAATTGAATATGTCGCAGGAGGCGGCAGGAAATACAAAACGCGGATTTATTTATCCGCGTTTAATTGTTTCTTCCATTCCTTATCGTAAATATCTTTGGTGATCTCGCCGTTGTCGATCTTCCGCTCGATGCACAGCTGCAGCGCCTCGATCATGACGGAGAGCTGCTCCAGCGTGTACTGGGATTTGACCAGCTCCGGTATTTCGTCATCGTCGATCACGTTGTCTGCGGTGATGCGCACAAGCATCTTCTCTATGTCGCCGACCGCATATATGGAATTGAGCAGGCCCAGTATGATGCTGGGCAGTTCCTGGTCGTCCACCTTGGGCACGTACTTCTGGCCGATCTCACAAGTGCCGTTGCAGTAGTGGTTGCAAAGCTCCGGCGCGTGATAAACGTCGGACATTATCAGCACGTCCTGAGGGTTTGGCATCTGGTGGTCGTTCTCGATCCTTTCCAGCTTGTCGTCGGACATGCCCAGTTTATCTGCGGCGTATTCCCGGGACCAGCCCAGGTCGTCGCGGATCTGTCTGTATCTGTTTATTGTTTTCTTTGTCATATCTAAACCTTTCCCGCTTCCGGCGTGAAAACGCTTTCCGCGAATTATGCGGTATTTTTGTGTGGTTTTCCGCACTTTGTGCGATGTTCCAAAGCGCACTTAAATTATATCATAAACTCAAGAGAAACAAACAGGGCTTTGGTAGAGCCCGTGACCGGTCCGTAACAGGACCTGAAATAACCTCCAAATAGCAGAACAGGGCTTTAGTGCAGCCCGAAGATTTACACCTCCTTCAAATAATAACCACTCTAGTGCGGCGGCATCTGAGCAAGATCCGGTGCCGTCGCGGAAAACAACCGCTGCTGCGGCAGGTGGAGAAAGAGGAGAGGAACGATGAGCGAAAGAGCATTAGGATCGAGAGCGATCGCGATAATTTCATATATAACGTGGATAGGCTGGATCATAGCTCTGGTGATAAGAGACAGGCGCGATGTTTTCGTAACACACCACCTGAACCAGGCGCTTGTGATCAATATCATCAGATTCGCCGCGGAACTGGCGCTGATCCTGCCTGTCTTCGGCAGAACGCTTTCATGGATAATAGGCATCGCGGCCCTGGCATTCTGGATACTGGGACTTTACAGGGCGTACAAGTACAGCGCGGAGCCGCTGCCGATAATAGGGCAGATCAAAATACTGGACTAGCGCAATCGGCAGGCAGATAAAATGTAACGCAAAATTTCATGATTTACCAAATCCTTTCAAATGAAATGGTACCGGCGATCCCGTAAGGGGAGGGACGCCGGTATCATTTTCATTTTTCTGGGCGCAGCGGGCTTTCAGGATGATGAAGCGCGTCGTTTCCCGGCCGGAAGTTAGCAAAAACTAACATTTTTGCCTTTTTCCCTTGGCAAGGGATAAATATAAGCTATAATATACACGGACGAAATGAAAGGCGCGGCAGCGTCAGGGGAAGAAGGCAATGGTACTCAAAGACCTGAAAATAGGAGACAGCGCAATAATACGGAAAGTCGGCGGGGAAGGTGCTCTCAGACAGCACTTTCTTGACATGGGACTGATCCCGGGCGTGGAAGTGACAATGGTCAAACTGGCGCCTCTGGGCGACCCGATGGAAGTCCGGCTCCACGGCTATGAGCTGACTCTCCGTAAAGAAGAAGCCTCTCAGATCGAAATAGATACAGTCACAAGCGAACCTGCCGGCGAAACTCCGCGTGCGGAGAAGAGCGCGCATAAGGAACCGCTTCGCGAAAGCGAGCATCCGGGCCTCGGCGAAGGCGGAAGATTCCACGCAAAAGGCGAAGGGGATCCGCTGCCCGACGGCACCACTCTTACTTACGCTCTTGTGGGCAATCAGAATTCCGGCAAGACTACACTTTTCAATCAGATGACCGGCTCCAACCAGCACGTGGGAAATTTCCCGGGAGTCACCGTGGACCGCAAAGACGGCGTCATCAAGGGGCATCCCGATACCCTGGTCACGGACCTGCCGGGCATTTATTCAATGTCTCCTTACAGCAGTGAGGAGATACTTTCGCGTAATTTCGTACTCAACGAAAAACCTCACGCCATAATCAACATAGTGGACGCAACCAACATCCAGAGAAACATGTACCTGACCATCCAGCTGCTTGAAATGAACAAGCCCATGGTAGTGGCTCTGAACATGATGGATGAAGTGACGGGCAACGGGGGTTCCATAGATATAAACGCCATGGAGGCAGCCCTCGGCGTGCCGGTGGTACCTATTTCCGCCTCAAAGAATGAAGGCGTTGACGAGCTTATCACTCACGCGATACATATAGCCCACTTCCAGGAAAGACCCATGAAGCAGGACTACTGCAGCGAGGAGCACAAGAACGGCGCTGTACACAGATGTTTGCACGCGGTCATCCACATGATCGAAGACCACGCAAAGAGAGCGGACATACCGCCGAGATTTGCGGCGGGCAAGCTTATCGAAGGCGACAAGCTTATCATGGATGCTCTTGAGCTGGACCAGAACGAAAAAGAAACTCTGGAGCACATGATCCTGCAGATGGAAAAGGAATGCGGTCTCGACAGGAGCGCGGCTATGGCGGACATGCGTTTCACATTCATAAAGAACGTATGCGACAGCGCGGTGACGCGGCGCAGTGAAAGCAAAGAGCGGGTACGCTCAAAGAAACTGGACAAAATACTTACGGGAAAATACACGGCGATACCGGTATTCATCGGTATCATGATCGGAATATTCATTCTTACCTTCAACGTGATCGGAGCATGGCTCCAGGATCTTCTGCAGAAAGGCATCGACGCCCTGGCGGCGGCAACGGATGCGGCCATGACAAGCGGCGGCGTCAACGAAGTGGTCCACAGCCTTGTGGTGAACGGCATATTTGCCGGGGTGGGAAGCGTCCTGAGCTTCGTGCCCATAATCGTGGTGCTCTTCTTCTTCCTTTCGCTTCTGGAGGACAGCGGCTATACGGCCAGGGTAGCATTCATCATGGACAAGCTCCTGAGAAAGATCGGCCTTTCGGGCCGGAGCATCGTGCCCATGCTCATAGGATTCGGGTGCACGGTGCCTGCGGTAATGGCCACCAGGACCCTGCCAAGTGAAAGGGACAGGAAGATGACCATACTTCTGACGCCTTTCATGAGCTGCTCGGCGAAGATTCCGATCTACGCATTTTTCGCCAGCGCATTCTTCCCCCACAAAGGCGGTTTCGTAATGACCGGTCTTTACCTGTTGGGAATAGTAGTGGCCGTCTTAATGGCCATACTGCTGAAGAACTCCCTGTTCAAAGGCGAGGCGGTGCCATTCGTGATGGAACTGCCCAATTACAGGATGCCAACTCTCAAGAACGTAGTGCGTCTCATGTGGGAAAAAGCAAAGGACTTCCTGCAGAGAGCTTTCACCATAATATTCATAGCGACGATAATCATCTGGTTTCTCCAGAGCTTCAGCCCGTCCATGCATCTTGTGACGGATTCATCTGACAGCCTGCTGGCCAGACTGGCAGAACTGATCACGCCGGTATTTGCGCCGCTGGGACTGGGAGACTGGCGGATATGCACCGCTCTCATCAGCGGATTCATCGCCAAGGAAAGCGTGGTTGCCACACTGCAGGTACTCTACGGCGCGGCGGGAGGCATTGCGGCTTCCATGACGGCCCTCATGGCAGGAACCATACTGGTATTCTCGCTTTTGTACACGCCCTGCGTTGCGGCCATCGCGTCTGTAAAGCGTGAACTTGGCCACAAATGGTCATGGCTCATGGTGGTATGGCAGTGCGTGATCGCCTGGATATGCGCTTTCATATTCAAACTCATCGCATCCTGCTTCTTCTAGCGTCGCCATGCAGCTGAGAAAAGCGATATTTTAGACCCGCCTCAGGCGGGTTTTTATTTGTTTTCACACTGCTCGCGGAGCCCCACCGCATGGTGGCTTCGACCTGCCCTCAGGACACTGCAGCATGGCAGTTCCGCACTGCCCGCGGGCCCCATCGCATGATTGAAATAAAACCTTATGACTGGTATAATATTTTTGTGGACTTTTAGTTGATACAAGGAGAAAAATCATGGCAAAAAAAGCATTATCTATTATCCTTTCGCTGTTACTGGCGGTAGTATTCATGCCGTCAGCCACATCTGCGGTTTTTGCCGCGGATGACGGATCTGACAACGGCGGGACCATCAAAGAATTGCAGGAGCAGCTGGGGGATCAGTCCAGAGACCCCTTCGATTATTCAAGTAAGAAGGCTGCGAAGAAAGCGATCGCGAAAACAGCAAACTATCCCGATCAGTTTGACTTAAGAGCGGTGGACACTGACGAGGACGGAGAGGCGGACACCAGCTATGTGACGCCGGTCAAGTTCCAGAACCCCTTCGGGTCATGCTGGGGTTTCGCGGCTATAGCGGCAGCTGAATCGAGCATACTCAGCAATCCTGAACTCAACGATCCTAATGATCCGACCTACAGCATCAGCATGAACATGGAACCGGACGAGAATGGAAAGGCTGAAGACGGCAAGGAGGTGCTGGATCTCTCAGAGAAGCACCTTGTGTATTTCGTTCAGACGCCTATAGACGATCCTTCCAGTTCACAGAACGGCGAAGGCAACCATACATTCAAGAATATGACAGCCTCGGAGAGGATGGACACAGGCGGATTATCGATCTTTGCCACGTCCCTTTTCGCATCCGGCATGGGTCCGAATCTTGAGAGCAGGACCTTTGAAGGATATGACGAAGGCATCATGGGATACCACGGACTGGAAAAATCTGTGGAACAGAGATACGTAAAATTCGACGGAAAGACGGAGCCTTTCTGCTACGACGATGAAGACGACTGGGGCATCCCGGAAGCTCTGAGATTCAAGCAGTCGTTCGTACTCAAGGAATCATTCATGCTTCCGAGCCCGGCGCACAGAGATGAAGATACCGATGAGTATTCATACAATGAGGCAGGTACTGCCGCGATCAAGGACCAGCTCATGCAGCACAGGGCGGTCCAGATATCTTTCTGCGCAGACACCTACACTCCGAAGCAGGAGGGTGACAGCGGCCAGTACATAAACAGCAACTGGGCCCACTATACTTACGATCCGGATGATTATGCCAATCACTCAGTCACGATAGTCGGATGGGATGATACGATCCCGGCGGAATTCTTCAGGCACAAGATCGAAGATATGAGCGATGAAGAAGCGTACGCGCTTACGACGCCGGACGGAGACGGCGCATGGCTTATAAAGAACAGCTGGGGCAGCGGCGAGAGGGCTTTCCCGAACCGCGGAATGGCAAGCTGGGGCATCCCCAATGAAGAGGGCGAAGGAACCGGATATTTCTGGCTCTCATATTACGATAAGTCACTGGATTCACCGGAAGCTCTGGAGTTTGACGAGAGCAATGTTGAGAAAACATACAATCTTGATGAGTACGACTTTATGCCTGTAATGGATTTTGAAGGCGGGGAGACCGAAGGCGAAACGCACATGGCCAACGTGTTCAAAGCAGCCGAGTGCCAGACTCTCAAACAGATCTCCTGCGAGACGGGAATACCGGGATCTACAGTAAAGAGCGAAGTATATCTGCTGCAGGATGATTTCAAAGATCCCACAGACGGCGTGCTGATGGATACTGTTGAATCGGGTCCGTTTGAGTACGGCGGATTCCACAAGATCCCGCTCAACAAAGACATAATCGTTCAGAAAGGTCAGTACTACTCTGTTGTTCAGACACAGCAAACACCTGAAAGTGATTATGTGGTCAACTTACCGATGGGCATGACTAAGACCATGGCGCAGATCATGGGTATGGACACATGGCAGGTGGGAGTGATCAATAAGAAAGAAAGCTATATATCCATTGACGGCAAGTGGTATGATTACTCGCTGAAGTCTACCAAGAGCAAAGTGTTCGGGGATGAATATGTTACTATGTTACAGTCCTTCGACAATTTCCCGATCAAGGGATATGCTGAACCGACGAATAAGAATATAAGTATGAGAGTAAGCGGCGAGACAAAACTCGGCAAGCTGAATCCCGAACTCCGCGACACCACTCTCAGACTGAGTTTCAAGGGCAGCGGCGATGTGGATATTTCTGACGCAGCTATAGACTGGAAGATAGCGGATGATACCATCGCATCTATTGAGGTAGACAGCGATGATCCGACCAGACTTAATGTAACAGCGAAGAAGATCGGCGTTACATATATCACTGCGGAGGTCGAAGGCGTCGGCACGAAAGTCGTAAGGATCGACGTTCTGAAAGACAAACTGACAAGTACTGACATTGCCAAAGAGCAATACGTTTATACAGGGAAAGCAATCAAACCGAAAGTAACCGTATTCAACAGTCTGGGTGATGTGGTCGGCAGCAGCCACTATACGGTAACCTACCAGAACAACAAGAAGTGCGGAAAGGCGACGTATACTGTGAAAGCAAAAGCGACGGATGCCACATACCGCGGTACCATAAAGATGAACTTCAAGATCATCCCGGCAAAAGCGGTGATCAGGAAGATGGCGCCCGGCAAGAAGAAACTCACCGTGACTATCAAGAACCAGAAGAAGACGGGAGTCACCGGATACCAGTTCAAATACAAGGTAAAAGGAACCAGTAAGTGGCTGACAAAGAACGTGAAAGCCGGCAAGACCAAATACACGCTGACAAAACTGAAGAAGGGAAAGCGCTATGTTGTAAAAGTACGCGCCAAGAACAGCAAGACCGGATTTGGGAAATTCAGCAAGGCTAAGACCAGTAAGAAAATAAAGTAAGAAATAAATAATTAAGCGCAGCGGCGAGACGATCATCGCAGGACTGCAGAGATGAAAGGAGAACACTATGGACATCAAAGAAACACTCAAAGGTATTCTGGACAAAACAGATATCGATGACAAACTTGTTGACGAGCTGAAGAATGCAAAGGGCAAGGTTCAGGAGCTTCTGGACAAGACAGATATCGACGAGAAGGTTGCTGCTGAACTGAAGGATGTAAAGGCAAAAGCCCAGGAAATCCTGGACAAGACCGACATCGATGACAAGATCAAAGCTGAAGCAAAAGAGCTGAAGGCAAAAGCTCAGGAAGCTCTGGAAAAGACCGACATCGATGACAAGATCAAAGAAAAGGCATGCGAGATCAAGGACGAGATCGAAGGAGCATGCAAGAAAGACTGAGATGCGGATTGATTCAAAGGCAGGCGGTCCGGCGGCCGCCTGCTTCTGCATATTCTAAGGAAGGATAAAAATGCCCTTAAAGATAGTAAGGAACAACATAATAAACGTTAAGGCTGATGCCATCGTGAATACCGCGAACCCCGAGCCCATAGTCGGCATAGGCGTGGACAGCGCCATATATACGGCGGCGGGATGGGACAGGCTCCTTGCCGAGCGCGAAAAGATCGGTCCCATGAAACCCGGGCAGGCGGCGTACACGCCGGCTTTCGACCTGGATGCCAGATACATAATTCACGTGATAGGTCCCGTCTGGCAGGGCGGTGGCTGCGGCGAGCGTGCAACGGTAGCCGACTGTTACCGTAAAGCCATGGAAATGGCGGACGGGCTCGGGTGCGCGTCCATAGCTTTTCCGCTGATCGCCACGGGGACGTACGGTTTTCCGAAGGATGAAGCCTTAAAGATCGCCATGAGGGAGATCAGCTCTTTCCTCATAGACCACGATATGGACGTCATCGTCGTGGTATTTGACAAGCTTGCCTTTGAGATATCCGGCAAACTGTTCGAGAACATCAACGAATACATAGACGACCATGATGCGAACCTGATACGGGGGGAGCAGGTCCGTGACTTTTTCGACGGTGCTTTCGGAGAATTGGATCCGGAGCGTGAGTACGGGGATGTGATGTCCGAAGAGGCCATCCGCCGTGAGCGTGAAGGCAGGCTTTCACAAATGCACAGCGCCGGCGCTCTTCAGGAAAAAGAAAGCGCATGGATACCGCCGGAAGAAGCAGAAATTCCCGTGTCCATAGAGGATCTGCTTAAGGATCCGGGCAAGTCTTTCCAGGAAAAGCTCTTTGACCTGATAGAAGAAAGAGGTCTTGCGGATCCTGATGTATATAAAAGGGCTAATATAGACAGGAAACTGTTCTCAAAGATCCGCAACCCGGGATACAACCCTTCCAAGCGAACGGCCGTGGCTCTTGCCATAGCTCTGGAGCTTGATATGGACCAGACTGAAGACCTGCTCATGCGGGCGGGGTTCGCTCTTTCGGTCAGCACTAAGTTCGATCTGCTCATCAGATACTGCATCGAACACAAAATATATGACATATTTGAAGTGAACTGTATTCTTTTCGAATACGATCAGCCGATTCTGGGTGGATAGGGCTGCAGGATAAGATCAGACTGTTCCGGGAGGATAGGGCTGCCGGGGCAGTACAGGACCCGCTGGTTCGGGCAGAAATATATATGTTTTTTTAGAATGTGGTTGTTCGCGTGAAAAGTCGCATGCGAAGCGACCACTTCTTTTTTATTTTTTGTTAAATTTAAACCGTGATAAGGAAAAGGGCAGCTAAAACAGGAAAAACAGGGGTTGCCCGAAGGAAAGAAACCGGGCAGTGAAAGCGGCTGCAGACGCTTACCACAGACCCGGCTGCAAAAAAGCGCACGGCAAAATAGTGTGCAATAAAAAAAGGAGTGAAAAAAGATGGGTAAACCATACGTGGAACCGGATGATTTTTTTCCGGAAGATATCCTGAAAAAGTTCGGATTGGGAAGGTACAACAGAGACGTCTATGATGAGAACGGCGAACTGATAGAGGAAGTTGAAGAGAAGCTCATCAAGGAAGAAGACAACGATGAATTGAAAAAACAGCCGGAGAACAGTCAGAAGGAAGAAGACCGGTCGGAGAAATGAAAAAGAGGCGCACGAAAGGTGCGCAATAGAAACGGAGGCGAATATAATGACAGATAAGAAGGAAACGAAAAAGAAAAACAATTTAGTGGAAGTGGTTTTCATACTGGACAGGAGCGGATCCATGTCAGGCCTTGAAAAGGACACCATAGGCGGTTTCAATTCCCTGCTGGAGAAGAAAAAGAAGGAAAAAGCCAACATTCTTTGGACCACCGTATTGTTCGACCACTATGTGGAGGTGCTCAATGAGCGGGAGCCGATAGAGTATGTCGAGCCGCTGGATGAAAACAAATACTTCGTCAGAGGTTCTACCGCGCTGCTGGATGCGGTAGGAAGCACGATCTCGTTTATTAGCGGAGTACACAGGAGGCTCAACAAGGAGGTCCGGCCGGACAGCACCCTGTTCGTGATCACCACCGACGGCTTTGAAAATTCCAGCAGGGAGTACACTTACGAGAAGGTCAGCAGGCTGATCGAAAAGGAAAAGAAGAAGCATGGTTGGGAATTCGTTTTCCTGGGAGCCAACATGGACGCGGTAGAGGCGGCCGGCAGGATAGGCATAGATGAGCGTCACGCAGCCCGTTTCCACAATGACAGCGAAGGGATAGCTCTGAATTATGCGACAGTGGACTGCATGATGGAAGATATGGCCACCAAAGGAAAGATATCGGAAGAGCGTATCGAGGAGATAAGAAGAGATTACGCCAGGAGAAAGAAACAATGATGTTAGGTGCGGCAGAAAAACGGTCCGGCGTGTGCAGCGGCAGAAAGTGCCGCGCACAGGTGCCGGGCAGGACAGCAACACACAGCAAAAAAGAATGCAGACATACAAATACAGAAAGGGGATGATCATATGTATGGAGCAATAATAGGAGACATAGCGGGAAGTGAATATGAATTCAGTCCCACAAAGGATAAGAATTTTAAGATGTTCGGAAAGGAATGCGAGTTCACGGACGACTCAGTTATGACCACAGCGGTGGCGGAGGCCCTGCTGGATCTGACCGGAGACGAAAAGGAAGACGACATAAAGGACATGTTTGTCGGAAAGATGAAACGCTGGGGCAGAAGATACCCCAGAGCCGGCTACGGTGGACGCTTCATCATGTGGCTAATGACGGAGGACACAAAACCGTACAACAGCTATGGTAACGGTTCAGCCATGAGAGTATCGCCTGTAGGATGGCTTTACGACGATCTTGAGACCACAAGGAAGATGGCGAGACTTTCCGCAGAGGTGACCCACGACCATCCGGAAGGAATAAAGGGCGCGGAGTCCACGGCGGCAGCCATTTTCATGGCACGTAACGGAGCTTCCAAGGTGGAGATAAAGGAGTATATCGAAAAAGAATTCGGATACGACCTTGACCGCACATGCAATGAGATAAGGCCGGGCTACTACTTTGACGTAACATGTCAGGGGTCGGTGCCCGAAGCCTTCATCGCTTTCCTGGAAGGGGAAAGTTATGAGGACGTGATCCGTGAAGCCGTCTCACTGGGCGGTGACGCGGACACGCAGGCAGCCATAGCAGGGTCCATCGCGGAAGCCTTTTACGGAATACCCGAGAACCTGAAAGCAGAAGCGGACAAGAGAATGACGGACGACATGAAAAAAGTCGTGAAGGATTTCTACGCGAGAATATAAGGGAAACGGAAAAGCAGGCGGTCTGACAGACCGCCTGTTTTTTGTTTTTGTGTTTCAGATCAGACAAAAGTGTGATATAATCTATTCGGAGTTAGCAGAGGCTAACAGGCAAGATATTAGTCATACATAGTATGTGAAAAACAATCACATGGAAAGGCAGATAAATGGGACTATTTAAGAAATTCTTCAATATGACAAGGAAACCGGAAGGCATTCTCGGCAAGATGATGATCAACACAATGAACAAGGGTCACGGCATGATGTCCGACTGGGGAATGTCCTTCCTCGATGGGGTAGAGGCATCCAACATATGCGAGCTCGGCTGCGGCGGAGGAAAGAGCGCGGCGAAATTGATGAAACGGTATCCCGAAGCGAAGCTCACAGCAGTTGACTATTCGCCTGTTTCGGTGCAGAAAGCTTCGGAACTGAACGCCGGCGAAATAAGTGCCGGCCGCTGCACTGTGCTTCAGCGCGACGTATCGGAACTGGATCTTCCGCAGAAACCTTTTGACTTGGCGACGGCTTTTGAGACCATATATTTTTGGCCCGGACTCGAAAAGTGCTTTGGACGGGTCTGCGACAATCTGACAGAAGGCGGGCATTTCCTCATTGTCAATGAGACAGACGGCCTCGACTCGGTAGGACGCAAATGGGAGAAAAAGATCGACGGCATGACGGTCTACACTAAAGAGGAAATCACAGATGTGCTGAAGGCAGCGGGTTTTTCAGATGTGAAATGTTTTACGCGCGATAAACTTCCATGGCTTACCGTTTTGGCGGAAAAATAGTGTCTTATCCCAGTGAGCGGCTTCCGAGTTTTGCCCGCAGTACCAGGCAGAAAAGTATACCGATAAGACCGGTGATCATAGCAAGCATGGATATGCCCAGGATGTAATCGTTCCAGATGGACGTGATAAGGTACATGCCCACGGCACCCATGATGGTAAATGAGAAGTTAGTAAGGGAAGACGCCGATCCGGTGTCTCCCCTTTGCATATTCAGAAGTATGGCCGTAGCGAAGGGTCTCGATATGGCCGACATCATCATTATCGGCGCAAAGCATGCTGCAAAAGCGATGGGAGCGTTGTGTCCGATCAGGAACATGAGTACTCCGAAGAAAGCGCAGATGGCGAATATGCCGAAAGATACCCGATACGAACTGGCTTTCCGTACTCTGATGTAGAGGATCGGTCCAAGCGCCGTCACCAGAGCGGTACCCGCGAAGTAAATGCTGTACATGGTCGATGAAAGGCCGAACTGGTTCTCATATATATACGCGCTGGAGGCGATGTAAGACATCATCGGGATCTGGATTATGATGATGCTTATCATAAAAGCGGTGAATTTCTTGTTTTTCAGCACGGTGCCCAGGCGCCCGAATGTACGCAGGACTCCCGTGTCGAGCCGTTCTTCTTTGGGAAGAGTCTCTTTCATCAGCAGTGCCAGAAGCAGGATCACGCCTGTGATGATGGCCTGCATGAAAAAGTCCGCCCTCCAGCTGAAGAAGCGGTATATCTGCGCTCCCAGAAGGGGCGCGATGACAGGTCCGAGCACGCTGAAAGCCTGCGCCACAGCAAGGACCGTACCCTGCGTGCTGCCGCTGAACTGGTCTTTTACTATGGCAGTGCTGACCGCGATCATGCAGCCTGCGCCGATGGCCTGGAGTATACGGACCACGATGAGAAAATACACGTTCATGGCAAGACCGCAGGCGACGCTTGCCGCGATATAAAGCAGAATGCCGAACAGCATTGTCTTCCGACGGCCGATCTTATCGGATATGGGTCCGAAGACCAGCATTCCCAGAGCGAAAAACAAAAAGAACACAACAAGAGTGAGATTCATTACCGAATCACTTGCCTTGAAATATGCAGCCATGTCCGGCAGCGCCGGCATGTACATGTCTGTGGATAGCGGCGCGATCGCATTGCACATGGTGATCAGCGCGATCATCCCGCCTTTGCCCAGCCGCGGCTGCGGTATTCTCATTTCGTTTTCAGTCTGTTCGATTTCTGCCATTTTATTTATCCACGACCCTGAACTTGCCAGGCGCAAGAGAAGGGTCTTCTTTATACGAAAAAACGAGATTGGGGTATTTTCCGCTGAAAT
>JAFYIC010000004.1 GCA_017538845.1 Bacillota bacterium
CCTACCACGTTGACATAGACGTCCTTGTTTATCAGATCAAGTCCCGCTTTGCGCTCCAGGACTGCGATTATCATGTTGAGTCTTCTGGCGTCAACGCCAAGGCTGGTCCTGCGGGCAAAGCCCACGTTGGTGGACGCGGTCAGAGCCTGTATCTCTATAAGGAGCGGTCTGGTTCCTTCGTATACTGCCGCCGCTATGGAGCCTTCCGTGTTTTCTTCCATGCCGTCAAGGAAGCTGCGGGAAAGATTCTGTATGGATTCAAGGCCCTTCTCAGTCATTTCGAAAGCGCCTATCTCGCTGGTGGTACCAAATCTGTTCTTGGTGGCTCTCAGGATCCTCAGATCCTGGCTCCGTTCACCGTTGAACTGGAGTACGCAGTCTACAAGATGTTCCACGATCTTCGGTCCTGCCAGCTCGCCGCTCTTGGTCACGTGAGCAACGATAAAGATAGGAATGTTCTTCCCCTTGCCGATTCGCATCAGTTCATTGCCGCAGGTCCTTACCTGTGACACGCTTCCCGGCGCCGAATCCAGTTCATCCGAATACATGGTCTGGATGGAATCGATGACGATGAATTTGAATTCCGTCTGCTCGCATATAGCCGAGATGTTTTCCATGTTGGTCTCGGAAAGCACCAAAAGATTATCGGAAAGGTCGCCGCATACACGGTCTGCCCGCATTTTGATTTGCTCTTCCGATTCCTCGCCGGATACGTAAAGCACCGGGCCTTCCTTGGCCGCTATCTCAGATGCCGCCTGGATGATTATGGTGGATTTACCGATGCCCGGCTCGCCTGAGATCAGGGTAAGAGAGCCGCGCACGATGCCGCCGCCCAGGACTCTGTCCAGCTCGTCTATTCCGGTCTTCATACGCGTAAAAGTCTGGGCTGTCACCGCCTTCAGCTTCTCCGGTCTCCCGGCAGGTCTGCCGTCTTTTCCGGAGCCGGTGCGTCTCCTTTTGTCATCCTCTTTGAATTCGGGTATCTTTTCTTCGATCATGGAGTTCCAGGCTCCGCATACGCTGCAGCGGCCTGCCCAGCGGGGGGATTCGCTCCCGCACTCCTGACATACGAATACTGTTTTCCCTTTCGCCATATCTCTCTCCTGTCTGCGTCGCGCCCGGCTGCCCGCCCGGCTGACGGCCGGTTGTTTGCCGCCCGACTGTCTGCCCGGCATACTGGTCGGCTTTGTCCCGGCTGCCCGGTCGACGCAGTGCTTTTTCAACAAAGCCCGATCACATATGGGGTGGATCGGGCTTTAAGTATTGGTCTTTGTTTTGTCTGACTATTTCTCTTCCTCTTCAGCCTTATGAGCTGCGATGATCTTTTCAGCAAGGTGAGCAGGTACCGGCTCGTATCTTTCAAATTCCATTGTGAAAGTGCCGCGGGCCTGTGTCATTGATCTTACTGTGATCGCATAGTCGAACAGCTCAGCCTGAGGTGCTTCAGCGATTACCTTCTGGCCGCCGCCTGTGAGCGGTTCTGAACCGAGGATCTTTCCTCTTCTCTTGTTCATGTCACCCATGATGTCGCCCATGTACTCGTCAGGAACTGTGATCTCTACTCTCATTACCGGCTCGAGGAGGCACGGATTAGCTTCAACGATACCTTTCTTGAACGCCAGTGAAGCGGCGATCTTGAATGCCATTTCGTTGGAGTCTACATCGTGGTAAGAACCGTCGTAGAGGTCAGCCTTGATGTTAACTACTTTACATCCTGCGAGAGGTCCCTTTTCCATGGATTCTCTCAGTCCCTTTTCAACAGCAGGTACGTAGTTCTTCGGAATGGATCCGCCGAACAGTGATTCGGTGAATTCGAACTCTTCCTGTGAAGGAGCGAACTTGATGTGTACGTCTCCGTACTGTCCTGCGCCGCCTGTCTGTTTCTTGTGCTTACCCTGTACATCGGATGTTCCCTTGATGGTCTCTCTGTAAGCGATCTTCTGAGGAACTGTGTCAACGTCAGCGCCGAACTTATCCTTCAGCTTGGCCTTGATGATGTTCAGCTGCATCTCTCCCTGTCCGCCGAGGAGTGTCTGGTGTGTCTCGTTGTTTCTCTCGAGAACGAATGACGGGTCTTCTTCCATAAGTCTGTTGAGACCTGTGCCGACCTTTTCCTCGTCGCCCTTGCTCTTCGGCTCAACTGCCTGATAAAGAGTCGGCTGCGGGAATTCGATGGTCGGAAGCTTAACGATGTTGCCCTTATCGCAGAGCGTATCGCCTGTCCTTGTGTTCTGGAGCTTACCGAAAGCAACGATGTCGCCTGCGTTGACTTCAGTTGTATCTTCTCTGTTCTTTCCTCTGAGGAAGAACATGGTTCCCAGTTTCTCTGATTTCTCAGCTACTGAGTTATATGCATCCTGACCGCTCTTGAAGCTGCCGGAGATGACTTTTGCAAGTGAGATCTTTCCAAGTACCTGATCGGCTATAGTCTTGAATACCAGCGCAACGGGATTTCCTGCCGGATCCGGAACAACTTCGACGTCGCCGTCTGATGCGTCCTTTGCGGGATACGGTGCGTGATCTGTTGCCTTCGGAACCAGATTGATGAATGTCTGGAGAGCGTCTTCGATTCCTGTTCCCTCAAGTGCGGATACCTGAATGATAGGAACGATGTCGCCTTCGCTGATTCCCTTTGACATTCCGCTGTTGAACTCAGCGTCTGTGAACTCTTCGCCGCTGAAGTATTTCTCCATCAGCTCTTCGTCTGTCTCAGCGATAGCTTCGTTGAGAGCTTCTTTGTCGTCGAGAGTAACTACTGCTGTGCCGAACTGTGATTTCAGATCTGCGATCAGCTGATCGATCTCAACGTTATCCTTCTCGATCTTGTTGATAAGGAAAAATCTTGGTACTCCGAACTTCTTGCATGATGCCCATGCCTTTTCGGTTCCTACTTCGATGCCTGCTGAAGCATCTACTACGATGGCGGCTGCCTCAACAGCTCTCAGCGCAGCGTTTACTTCGCCTACGAAATCGAAGAATCCCGGTGTGTCAACGAAGTTGATCTTTACCTTGTTGTATTCAACGGGCACTACCGATGTGTTGATGGAATATCCCTTTTCGATCTCCATCTTGTCCCAGTCGGATACTGTGTTTCCGTCTTCAACTTTTCCAAGTCTGCTTACGACTTTTGTAGCCAGCAGACAACTTTCCAAAAATGTGGTCTTTCCACTTCCGCCGTGTCCGACCAGTGCAACGTTTCTGATGTTGTCGCTCGTATAGCCTTTCATTCTAATTAGACCTCCTGAATATTTTTTCACATAGTGCAGATATTATATCATTGAACATTTATGTCCGCAATATATTGTTAACGGAAAAACCGCCGGTTTTCAAAGCCTCCGAAAGCGCATCTTCCCCCGGCATTTCCGTCACTGACTTTTTTAGAAATCTGCCGATTTCGGTGTTCTCGGGAACGGGAGCACGTCTCTGATGTTGCCCATGCCCGTGATGTACATGATGATCCTCTCAAAGCCCAGTCCGAATCCGGAATGTTTGACTCCGCCGTACTTCCTCAGATCCATGTACCAGTCGTAGTCCTTCATGTCCATGCCCAGCTCTTCGATCCGGCTGTTAAGCACATCGTATCTCTCTTCCCTCTGGCTTCCGCCGATGATCTCTCCGACTCCCGGTACCAGCAGGTCGCAGGCGGCCACTGTCTTTCCGTCGTCGTTCAGTCTCATGTAGAAAGCCTTGATGTCCTTGGGGTAATCCGTAACGAATATGGGCTTCTTGAATATCTCTTCCGTGAGATATCTTTCATGTTCTGTCTGAAGGTCGATGCCCCATTCAACAGGGTATTCGAACTTCCTGTCGGCATTTTTCAGTATTTCCACAGCGTCAGTGTATGTGACTCTGTCAAAATCAGCGTTAGCTACTGCAGAAAGTCTTTCCATCAGGCCCTGGTCGATGAACTTGTTGAAGAATTCCATCTCTTCGGGGGCGTTCTGCAGTACGTATTTGATGATGTATTTGATCATGGACTCAGCTACGTCCATATTGTCCGAAAGCTCCGCGAAAGCCATCTCCGGCTCGATCATCCAGAACTCGGAAGCGTGTCTTGCCGTGTTGGAATTCTCAGCTCTGAAAGTCGGTCCGAATGTGTACACCTTTCCGAATGCCAGGGCGAAAATCTCCGCCTCCAGCTGTCCGCTTACCGTCAGAC
>JAFYIC010000034.1 GCA_017538845.1 Bacillota bacterium
AACCAATCGTATGACTTCGTCTGTATTTGAATGAGGTTTGGCATCTCTGCGACCTCGTTGATCTTGGCGAAAGTCATACGATCTTTTTTACCCAGAGTTACAGGTGTTGGCATATTCATCACTCCTTATATAATTAACAAATTACATTGCGTGGCAGTCTAATATGATAGCACAATGTAGTCAAATCGTCAATCTAAATCGTAAAAAAAATAAGGAGTTTTTTGATTTTTTTGTTTCGTAAAATCACCTCGTTCAGTACATTAAAATCTACCGGTCAGAGTTTCTTCTCCAGCAGCACGAGATTTACGCCGGGAATGCCGTTGAATACCGTCGGCACCATGTCAGCTTCGGTGTATCCGTGCTTTTTATAAAAAGCCCTGGCCGCAGCGTTTCTTTCGTTGGTATCCAGACGGAGAACAGTACATCCGTGCTCCTTCGCGTAGTCCTCATAAAAAGCAACGAATTCCGATCCCAGACCTTTACCCATGGTCTTTCCCGAAATGATAAGGGTATGGATAACCATTACCTCCTCATCCGGAGCCTTATATGTCCAGTTTCCTTCCGAATAGCAGTCCACCTGGAGCTGGTTGATGATGCCGGTGCCGGCTATCCGTCCCGTCTCATCCTCCTGCACGAACATATCCCCGCGCCCGATGGACGCCTCGGCGACTTCGCGGGTAGGATAAACTCCACGCATCCAGCCCACTTCAAGTTCGCCCTGTTCTTCCAGGGTGATCACCTCTTCATATATATCGCATATGGCCTGCAGATCTTCTGTTGTCGCTTTGCGTATGGTCATGTCTCTTCTGCTTTCCGAATACCGTTAACGTCTTCCCAGGGCCTTTGCCGCTTTAACCAGCAGGATCAGATATATTATGCCCGCGGCAAAAGTTATAGCGGCCGTGCCGATGTTCACTGCTCCGGCAACGGTCTCTCCTCCTTTTCCGAAGACATCGTTTACCAGCCTTACCAGTATGGAAATGAACATCAGCGCCGGGATCAGCGGCAGCATCTTTTTACCCGTCTGCTCAAGTTTGGTGTCCTTCATCCTCTGGGCAAGGGATACTATGCCTGAAATCACGTAGATGATGATGAATATCTGAAGTATTTCCCCCGCAAGGGATGCTATGGATTGTATGGACTCATATCCTATAGCGGTCAGCACGCTGCTCGCCACCGACACGAGCACAGTGATAAGCGAGATGGCAAACGCCGTTTTGAAGAAAGGTTCGTCCTTCCCCGCCTGGTTCAGTCCTACCAGATTGACTATATATGCGACTATTGTCACGATCATGCACAGCGTACCGATGGAAGCAGCTGTTTTTGCGGTCCCTATCTCCGTCTGCACTCCGCCGGCAAGCATTACCTGCACCGCGATGCCTCCTACCGCCACAATAAGTACCAGTATCTCTGCCACGATCAGTTTTTTTGATCCTTCATAGGCATTTGAATAAGTCATTTTCAGCACCTTTCATAATTAAGACTGCTACATTCTTTCCAATCATTTGCCCTTTACTATCAGTTCCAGCACGTCCGGTCTTGCGTAATGGCCGCACACGTCGTGCTCCATCCGGCTCGCTTCCACCTTTGTCATGTCCAGTTCCGCATATATTATGCCTTCCCTGTCCCACAGCGGATCGCACACTTCGTGACCGTAAGGGTCTATGATGGAACTTCCTCCCCTGCAAACCACATCCGGCAGCCTGTCTATCTCTTCCGAAGCGCTCTCTGTCTTCGGATACATATCTTTCGTAAAGTACATATCGCAGTTGATGAAGTAGCAGTGTCCCTCGATGGCGATATGCCTGATGGTGTCCTGCCATTCGGGGTTGTCATTGGTGTTCGGCGATATGTAAAGGGATATGCCCTTCTGATAAAGCGCTACTCTCGCAAGAGGCATATAGCTCTCCCAGCATATCATGCTGCCCATAGGTCCCCAGGGCGTATCCATAACAGGGAAAAAGTCTTTGTCGGCATCGCCCCACACCACGCGTTCGCTTCCTGTAGGCTTGAGTTTCCTGTGGTTCTTCATGGTCCCGTCCGGGGCGATCATCATATTCGAGTTGTACAAAGTCGCTGTCACCGGGTCTCTTTCGGAATATCCGATGCTCACGTATACATTCCTGCGCGCCGCCGCGTCTGCCAGCGTCTTCATTTCGACGCCGTCTGCCAGTATGGAATTGTCGTAGTATTCTTTCCAGTCTTTCCTTCCTGCGTCGTTCCTGCTGCCAACGGTGAATCCGTATGTCATTCCATAGGGATAACCCGGTATGAAAAGTTCCGGAAAGACTATCAGCTCCGCGCCTTTGTCCGCGCACCGGTCTATGAGCCCGGCAGCCTTCTCCGCGGATCTCTCAGCGGAAAACATTACCGGCGCGGCCTGTATCACCGCTATATTACATGTGTCCTTTTTTATGTTCATTTTCTGTTCCTCTGCGTGGCGCCTGCCTTTATCAGCATCTCCCAACATCAAAACAAGGCCGGTCCTGTAAAGGACGGCCTCGTTTTGTATCGTTACTATTTATAGTCTGAGAAATCAGGGAAGTCTATAGTTGCTCCGCTGTCAACCTTTACAGGATCAAAGTTAAGGTCGATGTTCACTGTGATCTTCTGACCCGTTTCCGAACCGCCGTCAGTCGTGCCTCCGCTTGTCAGTGACGTGAACGCCGACATGTCGATCTCCATCGGTATGCTTGTCTTGATCGCAGTAAAGTTCTCATCTTTGATGGTAGCGGTGATAGTCATATCATCGATATCGATTGAATCCAGAGTCTTTTTGATCTGGTCGAGATCGATGTTTTCCGCATCCTGTCCGATACTGCCGAGCTTGGCGATCATATCGGTGATGTACTTCTTGCTGTCCAGCGTCAGAGTTACCGTGTCGCCGTCCTGTTTTGAATCTTTTACGTAGTCATCTATCTTCTGTTCCGTGCTGAACAGCTGATCGATGTTTTCGCCTGCGTCTTTGCCGAAATCGGCTTTGGTCTTGTTGCCGTCGCTGTCAAGTGTGTAAGATGTTTTATCCTTTACCCACATCTTGGTCTTGACGTCCTGACCCATCATCTGAGCGCTCAGGTCCAGATAAAGCTGCAGATCCGCCGGATCATCGGTCTCGGATTTGATCATAGTCATATCCATGTCGGCTGTGATCTCCATGCTCTGGCCTTCTGCTTCCATTTTTACTGACATATCGCCGGTCATCTGGATATCTTTCGCTGCCTGCATGTTCTCAGACGCCTTGTTGTATGTTGCAACAGGATCCGAGTCATCACCGCAGCCTGTCATCACTGCCGCTACCGCGAACACCATGATGAGTGCCAGCGCTATGCTGAATATTCTTTTTTTCATTTTTTTCTCCCTTCACTGATATGTAAAAATATCTTTTTACACTGTCCTGTTATGATTATATCATACCCCTGCCGTTTCTCACTAAAAAAGTTCCCTTTTTTGTATCTTTCACTCTGCGCAGATGACTTTTTTCTGCTCCTGTAGTATAAGTATACTGTTGAGAGGAAACGCGATAATGACCGAAGAAAGACTGGACAGGAACACAAAGCTCTTATACCGCACTCTTGTACGGGTAGCGCTGCCTATCGCTCTGCAGAGTCTGATAGGCTCCTCTTTGAATCTCGTGGACAATATGATGGTGGGAAGCCTGGGGGAAACGCCCCTTGCCGCCGTAGGCGTGGGGATCCAGGTATTCCTTATCTTCTGGATGATATGCTATGGCTTCTGCAGCGGCTGCGCCACATTCATGGCTCAGTTCTGGGGAGTGAAAGACCTTCCCCATATCCGCAAGACCATAGGCTTTGCTCTCACATGCTGTACCACAGTCGGCCTGATCTTCTTCCTGATATGCTTCTTTACGCCCGGCACGGTCCTTCGCATATACACGGACATACCCGATATCATTGAACTGGGCAGCCCCTATGTGAAAGTCGGCGCGCCCTGTTTTCTCTTCACCGCCATCGCAGTTCCCTTTGAAACTGCCCTGAGAGCAACACAGCAGACCCACATACCTCTGTTCGTGAGCATCGCCGCGTTCTCACTGAACACGTTCCTGAATTATGTATTCATTTTCGGTAATTTCGGAGCACCGCGGCTCGAAGTCACCGGCGCGGCTCTGGCTACTTCCATAGCCCGGGGCGTACAGGTGCTGGCCATCATATTCGTCGTATTCGTGCGTAAAAACAAGATAGCCGGCCGGCTGTCCGGGTTCTTCGGTTGGGGCCGGGATTTCATCAGGCGGGTGGTGAAGAATTCGCTTCCGACCACATGTAACGAAATGCTCTGGGCCCTTGGTTTTTCCATGTACGTGGCCGCCTTCGCAAGGATCGGCGACACGGAATACGCCGCTGTTCAGGCGTCAAACACCATACAGAATCTTCTCCAGATGGCAGGCTTCAGCATCGGCGACGCTCTGCTCATACTGGTTGGCCAGCGTCTGGGAGAAGGAAAACTGGACGAGGCATACGGCCTTGCCAAGAGGCTCCTGCGTATCGCGATAATCGTAGGCATAGTTTTCGGCGGCCTGCTGATACTCATCGCCAAGCCCATTCTTACCCTCTTCGCATTCACACCGGAAGGAAGCCGTTACGCATTCTTTATCCTGATAGTCTACGGAGCGACCATGGCTCTCACCCTGTATAACGGAATAAATATAACCGGCGTGCTCCGGTGCGGCGGCGATACCCGCTTCGCTATGTTCATCGACGTGGGAAGCGTATGGTGCATAGGCGTGCCCCTGGCATTCCTGTCGGCGCTGGTATTCCACTGGCCCATATATTTCTGCGTGCTGGCGGTAAAGGTGGAAGAAATGGTAAAATGCGGTATACTCACTTACCGCTTCAGGTCGAAGAAGTGGGTAAGAAACGTGATACACGGCATCGAGTGACAAATTGGAGAAATCAAAATGAAAACAGGTTTTGAAAAATACGATATAGCAGTCATACCCGGAGACGGCGTAGGTCCTGAAGTCATGGCAGAAGCGGTGAAACTTCTCAAGAGGATCGCCCGGCTGGACGGTTCTCTGGATTTCGACCTCACCTTCTATCCGTGGGGATGCGAATATTACCTTGAAACAGGTGAAATGATGCCTGCAGACGGACTGGACATCCTTGCCGGGCACGATGCGATACTTCTGGGCGCCATCGGATATCCCGGCGTTCCCGATCACATTTCCCTCAGGGATCTGCTCCTTAAGATCCGCAGCGGATTCGACCAGTATATCAATCTGAGACCTGTCAAACTTCTGAAAGGCGCGGCATGCCCTCTGAAAGACGTCCGCCCCGAAGACATAGACATGATATTCGTCCGTGAAAACAGCGAAGGTGAATATTTCGGCACAGGAAGCTGGGAAGGCAAAGGTACTCCCGGTGAAACTGCCATACAGGAAAGCGTATTCACACGTAAAGGCTGCGAGCGAGTCATCCGCTACGCTTTCGATCTGGCGGAAAAGACGGGCAAGAGCCTCACCTCTGTAAGCAAAGGCAACGCCCTGAACTATTCCATGGTCTTCTGGGATCAGATATTTGAGGAAATAAAAAGTGAGTACCCAGGCGTGGAGACTCATTCCCTTCTGGTGGATGCTGCCTCCATGTTCATGGTCAAGGATCCCGCCCGGTTCGGTGTCGTAGTCACATCCAATCTCTTCGGTGACATACTGACAGACCTGGGAGCTGCCATCGCAGGCGGCATGGGTCTTGCATCAGGCGCCAATCTGGATCCTGAGAAACGGTTCCCGTCAATGTTCGAGCCCATCCACGGCTCGGCTCCCGATATCGCAGGTACCGGTCAGTCCGATCCGCTGGCTTCCGCATGGTCAGTATCACAGATGCTGGATCATCTGGGCCATGAGGACTGGGGACACATGATACTTGAAGCCATAGAAAGACTCCTGTCTGAAGGGAAAGCCCTCACTCCCGATCAGGGCGGAAAGGCTACCACCTCAGAATGCGGGGATGCTCTGGCAGACGCGCTGGAAGAAATATGGCGAAACAGGAAATAAAAAAGACCGCCGGCGGATCGTCCGTCAGCGGTTTTTTCATGTTTATCGTTTCTTACCGCGTTTTACAACAACGGCGCTATGAGTTTCATGAGATGTCCCATGACTTTATAGAATATCTTCTCTTTCTTTATGGTATCCATCGTAACAGCCCGGCATTTTGACAGGGTCTCCTGGAAGTCCTTTTCGATATCCCCGATACATCCCGTCTTATACATATACGTAGCGCACTCGAAATGGTGGTAAAGGCTCCTGTAATCGAAATTGATCGTGCCTACTACCGCCTTTTCATCATCGCTGACGCATACTTTCGCGTGTACGAACCCGGGAGTGTATTCGAATATCTTTACGCCCATTTCAGTAAGTCTCTTGTAATGAGACTTGGCGAGGGAGTAAGCCATCTTTTTGTCCGGTATCCCCGGCAGTATGAGTTTTACATCTATGCCCCTCTGCGCGGCGTATATTATTGCCGCCTCCAGTTCACCGTCCAGTATCAGATAGGGCGTCATGATGTGAACATACCTGTCGGCCCGGTTCAGGATATCCATATATACAGTCTCGCCCACCTTGTATTCGTCAAGCGGGTCATCGCAGTACGGAATGACATATCCTTCGGGAACCGGCACCGGTGCTGTCTCTGCCACCATTTCCGGTCCGGCGTCCGGCGCTTCCAGCTGATCCACAGGCAGTTTGAGCCACTGATCAAATTCAGGCTCCCTTTCGGTCACGTTCCACATCTGGAGGAACATGAGAGTAAAACTGGTAACAGCAGGTCCTTTCAGGCAGACCGCCGTATCCTTCCAGTGCCCGAACCTTTCTACGCGGTTTATATACTCATCCGCCAGGTTGACGCCGCCGTTAAAGGCGACCTTGCCGTCTATAACGAGGATCTTGCGGTGGTCCCTGTAATTGTAGTGGGAAGAAAGTATAGGCGTGATGGGTGAAAAGGGCTTGGATTTTATTCCCTGTGCCTCAAGCAGTTTGAAATATCCGGGCGGAAGTGTGGACATCTCGCACATGCCATCGTACATGACGCGTATGTCAACGCCTTCTTTGGCCTTTTCAACAAGGATCTCAAGGATCTTGCCCCACATGTACCCCTCTTCTATTATGAAATATTCCATGAATATGAACTTTTCAGCCTTTTTCAGTTCCCTGAGCACCGCTTCGAATTTATCTTCGCCCAGAGGGAAGAATTCCACATCCGTGTCCTTGTACGCAGGGAAGCATCCCGAACGGTTCAGATATCTCACAAGGTCGTCGGTTCCCTCTCCGTCTTCGCCCAGTTCCTGCATTATCTGCTCGTCCTGAGGGAGGGCGTTCATGGTACCTTCGATAACTTCGGATATCCTGTTTTTTACCTTTCTGTTGCCCGCATTCATCCTTGTGAACACCAGCATGATGGAACCCATGACAGGCAACGCGGCAACTATTAGCATCCATGTCATTTTCGACGTGGGATCCATATTACTGCTGAAAAGATAGATTATCATTGCGAAAGCCAGAATCAGGTGTATTACCAGATAATTCGGCATATATTCCTGCGTTTTTACGCAGAAAAAGACGATCAGTCCTATCTGCAGTCCGAGAAGCAGCGCTATTATAAAAAACCGGCTGAATATAAATGCAAGCAGGCCCTTTCTGCGGGGCTTTGCAAGTCTGAATACGTCTTCTGTTGTCTTTTGCTTTTTGCTCATAAAACCACCTTTGTTTTATCTACTGTATATGATAACACAAGCTGCCTTTCATTTTGCACAAACTTTGTAAAATTCAGTACCCCAGATGTTTCAGTCTGGCGACCATATCAACGTAGAATTCGGTAACGTCGTAACCGCCTTTTTTCCATGACAGCGGCTTCCTGTTTCCGCACACCATTGAATGGGATACCCCATCGGAGGAAGGTCCTGTATAGGCACCCCGGAAATCTCCCCATTTTGCCGACTCAACCGGGACAAGCCCGTCATTCTTTCCCTGCTTCCTTGTAACGATGCGATGAAAACGTGCAAACACCGGGTCGGCCAGCGAGGACTTCATTTCGCAGGCGTAACTCTGATAGTAGACCCGGGGCGAATCAGGTACCATTTCGTTGAACACTTCCATATAATCCGCAGACATCTGTTCGTAAGCGGAATTGCTTTCCGGCACCTGGCCTCCTGAGATTCTAAGGACCATATTAAAAAAGTTATAAAACCGGTTCAGCTGTCCGAATGGTTTTTTGCCCATCTCATCCA
The DNA here is from genome assembly GCA_017538845.1 of Bacillota bacterium. GTDB lineage: Bacteria > Bacillota > Clostridia > Peptostreptococcales > Anaerovoracaceae > RGIG7111. The sequence goes on from JAFYIC010000034.1 coordinate 8,236, forward strand.
GCACAGCTATCCCGTGATGAGGCGTTGCTATAGTAGTCAGTGAAGCCACCCTCTCCTCGCCTCCAAGAACGCTTATCATGTAACGGGCATCCAGCCCTCCCTTTGAATGAGCTATTATATTGACCTTTTCCGCGTCATTCTCGAGACAGATCTTCTCAACGTTCTCAAGGAGCTCTTCGCCGCTTTCTTCAATGCTTCCGAAGGCAGCCTGCCTGCCGAAAAACACTTTGGCGCCTTCGCTGCGCAGATTTTCCGGTACATCTCCCCAGTAATCAGGATATTCTTCATCACTGTATCCTATCCCATGAACCAGTACTATAGGGTATTTTGTATCACACTTATTCATCGGAGGCTCCCGCAATGATCTTTTTTATCCCGTCTATGGAATCGGCGAAGTAAATGTTACTCTGCCTGTCTTCGTCGGAAAAGCCGAAATCGTTCATCTTGCCCAGCTGTTTCTTTAGGTCGTCATAATATCCATTATGGTTATACACGATGCACGGGGCGTCAAGAAGTCCCAAAGCGACTTTCGACATGATCTCGGATATCTCTTCCAGCGTTCCGGTGCCTCCGGGCATTGCAATGAACACGTCTCCCAGCTCTATCATCTTGTCCTTCCGCTCGGACATATCCTTCGTCGCTATGAGCTCTGTGAGTTTGTCGTACTGGAGCACCCTGTCTATGAGAAACTGGGGCTCCACGCCGATGGCTTTGCCACCGTTTTCGATGACGCTTTCCGCCAGAACGCCCATGATCCCTATTTTTGAGCCGCCGTAAACAAGAGAATTACCGGATCTGCCGATCCATTCTCCAAGTTCACGTACTGCTTCTGTTATAGTCGGGTCATTTCCTTTTCCCGATCCAAGATAGACTGTAATGTTCATACGCACCGTCTCCGTTGTTCTATTGCTGATTCATTCTTTTCTGTCTGCCTTTATATACTCTGTAGCCGAACCCCGCAGCCGCCACCAATAACAGAGCGATCACAATGACGATCGGCACGACCGGAGACGTTCCTTTCACATCCTGAATCAAATCAGATTCCTCTCCATACGTGTAGTATCTGTACAGGGACAGAGCCAGATCGTGGACTTCCTCTGCCATTTCCATGTCCGCCTGTGTCATTATTTCCTCACGTGCCTTGATAGACGATTCCTTTGCGATCTGTGTCTGCAGTTCATCAAAACGCGTGATGAACTCATCCTGCTTCTGCCGGAGGTTATACTCTGCCAGTTCTATTTGTTCCTCACTCAGGTTTCCGTGAGTCAGCACTCCCGATAAAGCGCTGAGCGTTGCTATATAGGATTTTTCCCAACCGTTCGGGTGAACATGATACTCGTCGTCATATAAATAGTAATCGCCGGACTCGGGCTTTTTCTTCGTAATATCTTCAAAGTCCAGACCAACCTTATAGCCTTCCCACGTATCGGTCAGAAGCATCGGATAGCTTGGCACGTACACGGTGTGCATACAGTTATCCATCGAGAACCATTCCACCGTGCCGAGCTTTTGTTCCTTATCAGGATAAAAACGGTACAGATGCGTGTTCACGTTTTCCTCATGGCCTATCGGATAGATACGGAAGACGGCAAATATGTCTTCCAATGACATGGTGGCATCCTTAAGCGTCAGGTTATTATGCAGGACGGTTATATTCCCGTCCTCATCAACGTTCGTCATTATGTAGTCGTTATCTTCAAGGACGTTGTCCTTTGTCCATTTATTCGTTCCCTCAAGATAATTCAGGCCTGCGACCTGACGTTCCTGAACGCGTTCTTTCCACTCTTCGTCCCAGATCGTTGCGTAATCGTTATATGAAGTGCGATAATCGATGATGTTCTTCTTCTCATCACCAACGAAGGTGCCTGCCTTCTTCGCCACACTGATCAAATGCTTAGATGCGATCACATTGTCCGTATCGTCCAGATCGATACGGCCCAGGACGCCGATATTATGCTGCAGGAAGCAGACATTGGATGGAAGCCGTACTGCGACGTACTCGTGGCCTGACAGGTTTTCTACGTACCACTGCTCATTCTGATCACAGATCATGACTCCGGATCCTTCGCCGTTTGCACCGACCGTGTCATAGATTTCAAGCAGGAGATCCACACCGTCACGGGCGCTGGATGACTCGGAAAGCAGAACCGTTGCTATTTCTGCTTCACTGATACCTTTCTCAGGAAACGGATCCGCTTTTTTGATGCCCGGATTGGCGTCAATGGACTGGGTCGCGCTGACTGTCACTCCGTGATCGTTGGTACCCGCCTCCTCGTAAGGCGTATGTTTATGGGTGCTTTCGCAGTCCGGACATTCACCGGAAAGGTTGTCATCACGACGGGCTGTATACTCGTAGCTGTCATGTGTGAACTCCCAGGTGAAACCATAGCACCCTTGATATATTTCACCTTTTTTGTGGTTTTCTGCCGGTGAAACATAATAGATCTTATTATCATCAGCACCGATTTCTTCAGTGCGGATAAACACATTCGCACCATCATCTGTATGATCTCCTCCTACATACATCAGGCTGCATGCGTTCGCGCTGACCGGCCAGCACATGACGATCATGATCGCTACCATTATCGGGATAAATAATCTTTTTTTTCGTATCAAACTCATCTGATCATCCTCCATACTGCTTCCGTGCCTTAGGATCTGTTTTAGATTCATAACTTATCTGCAGTATAACATAAAAGAGCCGGTTCCGATATCATCACGATACCTGCCCGGCTCTTTGCCTCTCTCGTATTCTCTTTTCCAGTCTTTCTTACGAGGTCTGTCTTTTTCGGTCATATGTCTTCCGGTCCTGAAGGACGGAACTGTGTGCTCCTTCTTCAGATTCATCCGGTTCATGTCTATGACCAGTTTCTTCTCCTGCTTGGGCGGAGCTACAGGAACGCTCCCTTTTTTCTTTTTGCTCATAGCATTTCCCCCTTTTCGGTTTATATCATAAAAGCGCTGAAACCTTGTTTCTTCAGGTTCCAGCGGTTGTTCACATGGTTGCGGGGGAAGGATTCGAACCAACGACCTCCGGGTTATGAGCCCGACGAGCTACCAGCTGCTCCACCCCGCGATGATGCGGCATTTCTGCCTGTATATATTCAAGAGCCATGCTCTTAAAATCTTTGTTTGGTGCCGGAGACCGGGGTCGAACCGGTACGGATATTACTACCCACGGGATTTTAAGTCCCGCGTGTCTGCCAATTCCACCACTCCGGCGCCTTTGGCATACTGACTTCAAAGGTGGGCATCGCCCACCTTCCAAGTCGAAAAATATTGGCTCCAAGGGTGGGACTCGAACCCACAGCCTATCGGTTAACAGCCGAGTGCTCCACCATTGAGCTACCTTGGAACATCTGTCAGCCCCTGTCAGCGACAAGAGTTATTATACAATAAGGCTCAATTTCATGTCAACACAAAATGTTCCCTGAATCCTCTTCTATTCCTTTCCTGACCAGCTTTATCTTTTCTTCGTATTTCCGGCGTCCTTCATCGTTCCCCGTCACTTTGTAAAGTTCCACCAGTTCCTTCATTGTTTCCAGGTGGCTGGCATTGAGCCGCAGGACTTTTTTAAAGGCCTCTTCTGCCTCCTCTGTCCGCCCTGTGGCGCTGTATCCGATGCCCATATAGTAATGGAGAGGCCACCATTTGCTGAACTTGGAATCTTTGTATTCCTCCAGCACTGCTAGGCCCTCTTCATACCTTCCTGTGGATACCATATTGCAGCCGTTTTCTATGATCACAGGATCGCGCAGCTGCGCCATACGCTCACGTATCTCTTTGCTCGCCTCTTCGTTCTCACTGAGTTTCAGGAAGTCGCTCCAGGCTATCTCCGCCTTCTTGTACATGCCCAGATTGATGTAGGCATATCCGAGATAGTAATGACCCATATCCACCTCCGGATGGGCTATGGTGAGCAGTTCGAACATCTCTATGGATTCGGCTTTGAATCTGCCTGTATACTCTTTGTCTTCGCTGTCGAGATACATATCGCGGCATATTCTTGCGTACCCGTACATGGCGTCGGCATCTTCCCCGTCCATACAGAGCGCAGCTCTGAAACGTATGCATGCCAGATCCTTTTTGCCTTCGGAGGCCAGTTTCCCTGCATCCAAGACCAGTTTCCTGCGGAATTCATCCCCGTACAGCATATGCATGCACTCTATGTACTGTGGCGCATACTCAAAGTGAGGGTCACATCCTATGACCATGGCCATGTTGTCAGCGATGTCCAGCATGCGGATCCCTTCTTCGCTTTCCAACCCTGCGGCGTCGTGCTTCTTCAGAGGGATCGGCACTCCTGCCATGACCTTCTCTATGTCAGACTGATCCAGGAACAGACCGCTGAATTCGGAGAACAGAAATCCGTCCAGATACTTTTTCAGATATCTGCCTACCCGATCTTCTCTTTTTTTAATATCGAACTCCGCCATATCTCTCTCCTTACAGCATGCGGAAGCGCTCGTCTTTCAGCATGCCGTGGTCTTTCATGGCCATCCTCAGTTTCGCCAGCATGGCCTCTTTGTCGCGGGGCAGATCTCCGCGAAGCGAAACGTAGTTGGACGCGTGATTGCTTCTGAACACGCACGGTCCCTTTACGTCTATATTCTTCACAAGAAGCAGGGTCTCCGCCACTACCTCTTCTGCAGTCAGCAGTTTGAATTTTCCTTCGGCTATTTCCCTTGTCATCGGCGCGGCAGGCTCTGTCATCAGTGTCAGCAGCCCCACGTAAGACGGATCCATCTCGCTTATCATGGTGCCGGTCTCAACCGCATGCTCTTCCCAGCCGTCACGGCCTGCAAGCCCGGAAATGAAAGTGACCGACGCCTTGATGCCGGCATCCTCTATCTTCCTGACCGCCGTGATTATCTCATCACGGGTGGAACCCTTGCATACGTCCTTAAGGACCTTGTCGCTGCCCGATTCGGCTCCGATATATATTATCTCGATGCCGTTTTCACGGAGCATCTTCAGCTCCTCCGGAGTCTTTCTGAGCACGTCTCCGGGAGAACCATAGACGGTCACCCTTTCGCATTCGGGGAAAAGCTCATTTATCCTCTGCAGTATGGCAAGAAGCTTGTCCGTTGAAAGACACAGTGCGTCGCCGTCTGCCAGGAATATCCTTCCCACAGATCTGAACCGGTCCCGTGCCATCAGAAGATCCTCAAAGACCTCTTTCACGTCCCTGACTCTGAACTTCTTGTCTTTGAACATACTGCAGAAGGTGCACCTGTTATGAGCGCACCCTATCGTTACCTGCAATATATAACTGTATGCCTCGCTGGGAGGTCTGAATATGTTTCCTTCGTATCGCATGTCGAATCTGCCGTCCTGCGGCTGGTGCTCCTACATCTTTTCCGGAGCCGAGATGCCCAGAAGGGCCAGTCCGTTCTTTATGGTGTTGGCCGCTGAGATTACCAGCGCGGTCTTTGCGATCTTTTCGTCCTCGTTGTCCACCAGGATGTGTTCGTCATGATAGAAACGGTTGAAAGCCTGAGCCACGTCTACGATATGTCTTGTGACTACCGAAGGCTCATACTTGTTGGCCGCTTCTTCGATAACCGACGGGAATGCGTATATCAGCTTAGTCAGTTCGTATGCACTGTCCCCTGATATATACTGCATGTCCAGTCCCTCTGCCGCCTGAGCTTTCGCAACGACTTCTTCGCCTGCGTTTCTCAGCACGCTCTTTGCCCTGGCGTAGGTGTACTGTACGTAAGGTCCCGTCTCGCCGTCAAAGTTCAGGACTTTATCCCATGAGAAGGTGTAGTCCTTGATCCTGTTGTTGGAAAGTTCCTGGAACATTACGGCGCCGATACCTACCATCGCAGCAGTCTCGTCGATGTTGTCCGTCACAACGTTCTTCTCAACTATGATCTCTCTGGTCTTTTCAACCGCCTTATTGAGCACATCTTCCAGGAAAACGACTCTTCCGTGTCTTGTGGACATGGTTCCCTCTTCAAGACTGACCAGTCCGAAAGGCACATGTACGCAGTCGTTTGCCCAGTCATATCCCATCAGCTCCAGAATCTTGATCCACTGCTGGAAATGCAGGTTCTGCTGTGAAGCCACCACGTAAACGTTTTTATAGAAATCATAGTGCTGCTTCCTGTATATAGCAGCCGCTATGTCCCTGGTGATATAGAGAGTCGATCCGTCCGACTTGGTGATCAGAGCAACGCCCAGATCATAGTCTTCAAGATCCACGATCATGGCGCCTTCAGATTCCTCCAAAAGCCCCTTCTCGTCCAGTTCCCTGACTACAGCCGGCATCTTGTCGGAATAAAAGCTTTCGCCCGCGTAGGAATCGAATTCGATGCCCAGCATCTTATATACCGTGGTGAATTCCTTCAGGGATTCTTCTCTGAACCAGGTCCAGAGTTCCAGTTCTTCTTTCTCACCGTTCTCGAGCTTTGTGAAGATATCCCTTGCTTCCTGATCCAGATCCGGATCCTTTTCAGCTTCCTCGTGGAATTTGGTGTAGTACTTCAGGAGAGTCTTGATAGGCTCTTTTTCCACTTCTTCCTTGCTTCCCCAGCGTCTGTAGGCGCAGATCATCTTTCCGAACTGTGTGCCGTAGTCACCCAGGTGATTGATCCTTACGGTATCGTATCCCAGACAATCGAATATCTTATATATCGAATTTCCTATTACGGTGCTTCTGATGTGCCCGATATGGAAAGGCTTGGCGATGTTGGGCGATGAATACTCTACCAGCACTTTCTTTCCCGCTCCCAGATCGCTCTTTCCGAAATCGGCGCCTTTGCCGTTGACTTCTCTGATCACGTCTTCCATATACGCGCTTCTGGATATGAAAATGTTCACATAGGCGTTGACCTGCTCCACTTTGTCAAAGAGCGGATTATCTGCTATCTTCTCCGCTATGTCCTTTGCGATCAGCGGCGGAGCCTTGCGCATCACCTTTGCCAGTTTGAAACACGGAAAAGCGTAGTCTCCCATCTTGCTGTCTGCCGGTATCTCCACCAGCGCTTTCACATCTTCTGTCTCCAGGCCTTCTGTTGCGTTCACGATGGCCGTGGCTATCAGATCCCTGTAATCGTTCATTCTCCTCTTGTCTCCTTTATACGTTCAACTTCACTACTGTGACTCCGTCTCCGCCTCCGTGGAAATCTCCGCTGCGGAAACTCTTCACCTGTTTGTTTTTCTTAAGCATCTCCTGGATACCCTTCCTGAGTATCCCTTCGCCTCTGCCGTGTATGATGGTCACCTCTTCAAGCCCCGCCATGAAAGCATCGTCCAGATACTTTTCCGTCACCGGCAAAGCCTCGTCAAGGCTCATTCCTCTCACGTCCGCCTGCACGGAAACGGTCTTTGCCTTTTCCTTGTACATGCTGCCGTATGACGAGCTTACCTTCTTCTGACGGTTGGTTCCCATGGCGCCGCCTTCGATGAGCATTATGTCCTCAACGTTGGCGTTCACCTTCAGGCTTCCCACCTGCACCTGCAGATTCCCCTTTTCATCGGGGAGCCCTATAATATCGCCCTTCTGGCCTAGGGTCAGGACCTTTACTCTGTCGCCGAGTCTCAGGTCTTCCGGGGCCACAGGGTTGTCATTTACTTCTTTGATTATCTTTTCTCTGTACTGGCCGGCCTTATCCTTGAGCCGTTTGCGGTTTTCATCGAACTTTTTGTTCCTCTCGCCCATACTGTCCAGTTTGTTAAGTTCTCTGAGCTCAGCCTGTACTTCCTTTGCCGTATCCTGTGCGTCTCTGATGATGTCGCGGGCCTTGGCCCTGGCCTCGTTGAGCATGTTCTCGCGCTGCTCTTCGAATCTGTGCATCTTCCTGTCAAGATCGGCCTTCTGTTTTTTCATGGCCACGTTGAGCATTATGGCCTCGTCACGCTCTTCTTCGGCTTTTCTCTTGTCGTCCTCCAGCGCCGATATCACTTCCTCGAAACGGATATCCCCGCCGTCCAGAAGCATCTTCGCCCTGTCTGTTATATCATGTGAAAGCCCCAGCTTGCCGGATATCTCAAACGCGTTGGATCTTCCGGGAATGCCCATGGCCAGTTTGTATGTGGGGCTCAGCGTCTCCACGTTGAATTCCATGGACGCGTTCTCTACGCCCTCCGTGCTGATGGCGTATTTTTTCAGTTCCGTATAGTGAGTAGTCGCCGCGGTCCTTACGTTCCGTCTGAAAAGCTCCTCCAGAATGGAAATTGCCAGAGCCGCTCCCTCGGTCGGGTCTGTCCCCGCTCCCAGTTCGTCCAGGAGCACCAACGATGAATCGTCTGCGTCTTCCATTATCTCGACTATGTTCTTCATGTGCGACGAGAAAGTGGAAAGGCTCTGCTCTATGCTCTGCTCGTCTCCGATGTCCGCAAACACCTTCTGGAAAACGGGTATCACACTGCCTGAAGCAGCCGGTATGTGAAGCCCCGTCTGAGCCATGAGGGTAAGCAGGCCGATGGTTTTCAGCGTTACCGTCTTGCCTCCCGTATTCGGGCCTGTGATGACCAGTATCCGGTAATCGCCGCCCAGAGAAACATCGATGGGCACTACCTTCTGCGGATCTATCAGCGGATGTCTCGCCTCTTTCAGTATCAGCCGGTCTGTCACATCATCGGTTACCCGTGGTTCTTCACCTTCATATGATGCGGAAAACTTTCCTTTGGCCATTATGATGTCCAGCTGTATCATCAGCTTCTGGTTGTTGATGAGATCGTGGAAGTGTTCGGACACTCCCTGTGAAAGCTCGCCCAGTATGCGGTCCACTTCCGCTCTTTCGGCGATCTCCAGTTCCCTCAGCTCATTGTTCATGTTGACTATGACCTGGGGCTCTACGAATACAGTGGCGCCGGTGGAACTCTCATCATGTATCACACCGGGCATCTGGTTCTTGTATTCCTGCTTGACAGGCACCACGTATCTGCCGTCTCTCACGGTTATGATGGCATCCTGAAGAAACGACTGGTTCCCCGCGGAATAAACGATCCTGTCCATCTTCGCCTTGATGGCGTCCTTCTGCCTTGCGATAGCTCTCCGTATGTCCCTGAGCTCCGTGCTGGCATTATCCGACATCTCGTCCTCGGAGATAATGCACCTGTCTATATCCTCTTCCAGTTTACCCGCCGGGACGATAAGCTCGGCAAGGCTCATTATCGCCGGTATCTCAGGTATGTCGCTTTTCAGGAATGTGACTACCTGCCGCGCGATGGAAAGGTTATATCTCACGTGCAGCAGCTGGCTCATTGTCAGCACTCCGCCTTTACGGGCGAAATGCACGCTGTCCGAAATATCATAAAAACCACCCAAAGGCAGCGGTCCTTTGTGGATTATAAGGTTTACCGCTTCGGTGGTCTCCTCAAGTCCGTCACGGATCTGCCTGACGTCACAAAAAGGCCTGAGTTCCGATATGATCTTTTTAGCCATGTCGGAACCCGCCTGATCAGTCAGAAGCCGGATGATCTTGTCATATTCCAGAACTGCCAGTGCTTTTTCTTTCATATCCTGCCTTATGTCTTCTGAAAAATCGTGAGATCCTATTCGTCTGAATCACGCCTGAAAGTTCCCAGTTCCTTCTTCCGCTGGATGTTCTCCATCTGGATGTCAAAGAAACTGTTCTCCAGCTCTCTGCATTTTTCTTCCAGCTCATGTACGGACGCGGCAGCTTTTTCTTCTGCCTGTCTGGCTGAAAATGCAGCCTTTTCTTCCGCCTCTTTGTCCGCAGCCTGTACCAGATCCTTCATCTCTCTGATCTCTCTGTCTTTGTCAGAAAGCTGTCTCTGAAGGTCATCCTTCTGCTGGATGATCACCTGACCCTCTTCTTTCTGCTCGATGTAGGTCTTCTTGGCTTCATCCCAGAGCTGTACATAGTGCTGTACGTCTTTCTGGAGCTGGGCATTCTGCTTTTCCAGTTCTTCTACCTGATCCTGCGCGTCGAATAACTCGTCACAGATATTCACTGCAGAAAGAACCGCAAGGCTGGATGCCGGTCCCGGGGCTACAGCCTCGTTGATCTCATGCATCTTGTTGTCAACATATGCAGCGATCTTGACAATACGCTGGCGGGGGCTTTCCCCTGCGATAACGTATTCCTGCCCATAGATTTTTACACTTACTTTGTTGTTATCCATAGCTCCTTCCTTTCCTGCTACATCTCTCTCAAAACAGCTTCAACGCCTGTTGTGAGCGCATTTACTATCTTATCGTGCACTTTCGTCACTTCTTCATCTGTCAGCGTCTTTTCAGGGTCTCTGTAGGTCAGTGTGAAAGCAACGCTCTTCTTGCCTTCGCCTGCCTGCTTTCCTCTGTATATGTCGAAGAGTTTCACATCTTCAAGAATGTCTCCGCCGGAGAATCTGATTATATCCATCATCTCGCCTACAGGTATATCATCGTCAACGACTACGGCTATATCCCTGGTGGAAGCCGGATACTTCGGAAGCGGTTTGAATACCTTCTCCACGTCGGCTATGTCCGCCATGATGTTGAATCTCAGTTCGCAGCAGTACACCCTGGTATTGATGCCGTATTTTTCGGCAACATCCGGATATATCTCGCCCATGATTCCCAGTTCCACGGGAGCCAGAGCCTCCGGATCGGTCAGGTCTATCTCATCCTTGTGCTTTATGGCATAGTCGACTATGCTCACCAGTATCCTCGCGCATCTCCCCGGGTGATACGTACCGCAGTTTTCCTCTGCCATGAACCCTATATCCGTAATGCCCATGATTTTCAGAAGTTCTTCTACGATGCCCTTGAGCTTGAAGAAATCCGCGTCGTCGCCGTAAAGGCCTATGCACAGAGCGTCGTGCTCCTCGGGAAGTCCCATAGGATCATTGATGCTCCCGAAGAAAGTATTTCCTATCTCAAAAGCTTTGGCGCTTTCAAGCTTCCTGGAATAGTTCCTTCCCAGTACTTCCAGCATATTCGGGATAAGAACCGTCCTCATTACGGAGTTCTCTTCTCCGAGAGGATTGAGGATGCGCACGAAGTTACGCTCCCAGGTTTCTTCTCCGATCCTGATATTGTCTACGCCCTTCGGACTTACGAATGAATATGTCTGTATCTCATCAAGCCCCATAGCGCAGAGCGTATCTCTGGCCAGATCCTTAAGCGCCCAGGTCTGTGGTTTGGTGGCTTCCGTATTGCTCTTGGGAAGTGTTACCGGCATCTTGTCGTAGCCGTACATCCTTGCCACTTCTTCGATATAGTCCACCTCTTCCAGCAGATCCTGTCTTACTGTCGGAGGAGTCACTGTCATTACGTTGCCTTCGCCTTCGACCTTCATCTCGAGAGCCTCCAGCATGGAAACCATTTCTTCTCTTGTCAGGTCTATACCGAGCACGCTGTTGACTCTGTCAACTCTCACGTCTACCGGTTTAGCCTCTTCGACTGTCGGATAAACGTCCACCGTGCCCTGAGCCACTTTTCCGCATCCCAGTATCTCCACGAGTCTGCAGAACCTGTCTGCCGCCGCCTGGCAGAGATTCGGGTCGATGCCCTTTTCGAATCTGGATGAAGCCTCTGTCCTCAGACCCAGTTTCTTTGAAGTCGTCCTTATGCTGTCACCGTTGAAGTTGGCAGATTCCACGAGTATGGTGGTGGTGTCTTCTTCGATCTCGGAATTGAGTCCGCCCATTACTCCGGCAATTGCGACCGGCTTTTTGCCGTCTTTTATCATGAGCATATCGCCTGTGAGGGTTCTTTCCACTTCGTCAAGAGTGGTGAACTTTTCGCCCTCTTCTGCGGTCTCCACGATGATCTTGCTGTCTTCCAGCTGCCTGATATCAAAGGCGTGCATGGGCTGGCCGTACTCAAGCATCACGAAGTTGGTTATATCCACTATGTTATTGATCGGACGCATACCTGCGTACATGAGGCGTTTCTGGAGCCACCAGGGGCTCTGCTCTATCTTTACGTCCGTAACGATCCTGCCTGCGTATCTCTTGCAGAGATCCGGGTTCTTTATCTCGATGCTGATATAGTCTTCAGCTTTTTCATCAGACTCGTTCTGACACTTGGTATCAGGATATTTCAGTTCTGTACCGAAGGTTGCCGCGGCTTCCCTTGCCATGCCCGTCATGGCCAGGCAGTCGGGTCTGTTGGGCGTGATCTCGAAATCCACAACGGCGTTCTTTATGCCCATCGCTTCAACGAAATCATCTCCCGGCGTCAGGTCGTCCGGCAGGAGCCATATGCCGTCCCTTACGAATATGGGGACTACTTTGTCGTCAAAGCCAAGTTCTCCGGCTGAGCAGATCATTCCGAAGCTTTCGACTCCTCTCAGCTTGCCCTTTGTGATCTTAACTCCGCCTTCCTGCTTCGGCTGTCCGTGGAGCGGTCCCGGGATGTGGCTGTTGTGAAGAGCCACCGGCACCATCGCGCCTTCGTAAACGTTCGGCGCGCCGCATATGATCTGCAGCAGATCATCCTGACCCACGTCCACTCTGCATACTCTCAGTTTATCGGCGTCCGGGTGCTTTTCGATCTTCACGATCTT